>USHL01000087.1 GCA_900554525.1 uncultured Oscillospiraceae bacterium
GACGTGTGCTCTTCCGATCTATACTGGCTTACCGATTACGCGGTCTTTATGGCCATACGTGACATATATCCCAAAACGGGTATCTGTGAACTCGAAGACGGATTAAAATACCGTCTTCCGGCGGCAGTCGACCGCTTCAAAAGAAATCATGCCGACGCAATACGGTTTTATAAAATAACACAGTATTTTTTCTATTCCCAGTATCAAAAGCTCAAGACCTACGCAAACGAAAACGGAATAAAAATAATCGGCGATATTCCCTTTTATGTTTCTCTGCAAAGCTCCGACGTATGGGCAAATCCGGATATATTCCGTTTAGGCCGTGATATGACCCCCGTACTCGTGGCAGGAGTGCCTCCCGATATATTTTCATCTGACGGACAGCTTTGGGGCAACCCTATATATGACTGGGAATATCAGAAAAAAAACGATTATAAATGGTGGCGCCTGCGGCTTATGCACAGCGCCGAGCTTTACGACGTAACAAGGATAGACCATTTCCGCGCCTTTGCCGATTACTATACGATTCCCTACGGCTCGCCCAACGCCAAAAGCGGCACATGGGAACGCGGCGTAGGCTTCCCGTTCTGGAAAGCCATGAACGAAACGCTTGATACCGAAATCATCGCCGAGGATCTCGGCGGAGATACCCCGGAGGTCAAAAAGCTCATTGAAGAGACCGGCTTCCCTAATATGAAAATTTTGCAGTTTGCCTTCGACACCGACCTTAAGAACGCTTTTCTTCCCAAAAATTATACGAAAAACTGTGTCTGCTACACAGGAACGCATGATAACGACACGGTGCTCGGCTGGTACGAAAAGGCAAGCAAAAAGGAAAAGCTGATGTTTTCAAAGCTGGTCCCGGCCGACAAAAGCGGCTCGGCCGTGCTGAGCCTCATAAGCTACGGCATGAAATCAAAAGCCAGGATGGTAATTGTACCAATGCAGGATTATCTGTCGCTGAATTCCTCGGCACGTATGAATACTCCGGGGATCCCCGCAGGAAACTGGGAATGGCGCTTAAAATCCGAAGACCTCGACGGTGAGGTATGCAAAACCGTTATGCGTCTGACCAAAGGCAGAAACTGAATTTTAAAACCGTACTTTAAGCGTACGGTTTTTTTATTGACAAATTCGTAAAGGTATGCTATATTATAAAAAAATATTCTTGCCGCCGGGTAAGGGCTGTAAAGCCGGGTTTCGTATCAGTAGGTCTTTGAAGATACGAAATGCCGGTATTTTTTATGCCGTGAAGGGAGAAAACTGTGAAAAAAAGTCTGTTTAAGGAATTCATTAAATACTCGTCGCTCAGCGTGCTTGGAATGGTCGGGCTTTCCTGCTATATTTTGGCCGATACCTTTTTCGTGTCCAAAAGTCTCGGTGCCGACGGGCTGACCGCCCTTAATATAGCAATACCGGTGTATAACTTTATTTCCGGAACCGGCCTGATGCTCGGAATGGGAGGGGCGATAAAATACGCCGTCTGCAAAGCGCAGGACCGCCGCAAAGACGGCGACCGCGTGTTCACCGGAGTTATGCTCTTCGCCGCGTTTTTTTCGGCATTTTTTGTGCTTTTGGGGGTATTTTTTTCGGGTCAAATCAGCTCCTTATTAGGAGCCAAAGGACGGGTGCTTCCTATGACGCAGACATACATGAGGGTGATGCTGCTTTTCGCCCCCGCTTTTATCTTCAATCAGGTATTTATATGCTTTATCCGCAACGATTCCGCGCCGCGGCTTTCTATGGCCGGTATGATAACAGGCAGTCTTTCAAACATTGTGCTGGATTATGTTTTTATCTTCCCGCTGGATATGGGAATTTTCGGCGCAGTGCTGGCCACAGGATTTTCCCCCCTTATCAGTATGGCGGTAATGTCGGTTCATCTTATAAATAAACGCAACGGTTTCCATCTTATCAGGACAAAGCCCGATATAAAAATACTTGTCTCAACGGTAAAATTAGGCTTTCCGTCGCTGGTGACCGAGCTTTCCTCCGGAATAGTCATAATTGTATTCAATATGCTTATACTGCGGCTTGCGGGCAATAACGGCGTAGCGGCCTACGGCGTCATCGCCAATATTTCACTGGTAGCCGTCGCCGTATTTAACGGTATCGCGCAGGGCGGCCAGCCGCTTATGAGCGCTGCCTTCGGCAAAGGCCGATATGCCGACAGCAAAAGACTGCTCATATTCGCCTCGGTATCGGCGCTTATACTCTCAGCCGTATTTTATTCACTGCTTTACCTGTTCGACTCCCAAATAGTCGGTATATTCAACAGCGAGGGCAACGCCTTCCTTCAGCAGACGGCCGAAAAAGGGGTAAAGCTTTATTTCACCGCACTGCCCTTTGCCGGGGTCAATATTGTTTTTTCGATTTTTTTCGCCTCAGTCGAAAAAGCGCTGCCCGCCCATACGATTTCAATACTGCGCGGTCTCGCGGCGATAATACCGATTGCCGTCGTTATGTCTTTCGCTTTCGGAATGACCGGGGTCTGGACAGCCTTCCCCGTAACCGAGGCCGCGGTCTGCGCAGTATCGCTGATACTTTATATTTATTATAACGTATCCTTTAAAAAAGCTTGATATTATAAATAAAAAGGATTATCATTAAGCAGTAAGTATGATACGCTTCTCCGACCCGCGGCCGTAAGGCTTAAGGCAACATCACCGAACGGGCAAGGCGGGGCCGGTAATGTTAAACTGACAAAAACGCAGCTGTCAGGCTTTGTAACACACGAACATATGAACGGAGGCAAAGATGACCGAAATCTTAATAATCGAAGACGACAACGACATAAATTCCTTAATAGCCGAGGCGCTGAAAAAAGCAGGCTATGAATGCGTACAGGCGTATTCCGGCACGGAAGGACTTTTTTACGCGCAGAGCAGACCGTTCTCGCTTATTATAACCGACCTGATGCTGCCCGGTCTTTCGGGGGAAGAGCTGCTGCCGAAGTTAAAGGAAAAGCATAATGTTCCCGTCATAGTCGTTTCCGCAAAGGACAGCCTTGACAGCAAGGTGAATCTGCTGCAGCTCGGTGCGGAGGATTATATAACCAAGCCGTTTGAGCTGCCGGAGCTTTTGGCGCGCGTCGCCGTACAGCTCCGACGCTTTTCTTCCTCCGAATCAAAACCGCTTTCATATAAAGGTCTGACACTGAAGCCCGAAGCCTTTACGGCGGATATCGCGGGGAACGAAATCTCCCTGACACGGCAGGAATTCAAAATTCTGGAGCTGCTTATCTCCCACCCCGGAAGAGTATTTTCAAAGCAGGATATTTACGATTACGCCTGGGACGACGTTTATATAGGCGAAGACAAAACCATTAACGTGCATATCAGCAACATCCGCAAAAAGCTAAAGCAGTATACCGATACCGAATATATAGACACCGTCTGGGGTATCGGCTTCCGTCTGGCAAAACAGCTTTAACATTTCTTAAACTTTGCTTTGCGCTTATTTTAATCCCGCGGTTTAAAATAAAGACATAAACCAAAGGAGGCAGTACAATGGAATATTTGCTTACAACCAATTCCCTGACCAAGCGCTACGGCAAACAGCGCGCGGTAAACGCCGTAAACATACATGTCCGCAAAGGCGATATTTACGGGCTGATCGGCCGCAACGGCGCGGGGAAAACCACTATACTGAAAATGCTGAGCGGGCTTGCCGCCCCGACCGACGGAGATTTCACACTCTTCGGCGAATCGGGCAAAAAGGCTTATGCCTGCCTTTCCCGCGTAGGAGCTCTGATTGAATCTCCGGGACTCTACCCTAATATGTCGGCGGCCGAAAACCTGAGGCTCAAATGCATTGCGATGGGCGTGCGCCAAAACGGCACGGTAAACGAGCTTTTAAAAACAGTCGGACTTGAAAACGCCGGCAGAAAGCGTGTGCGCAATTTCTCGCTCGGAATGAAGCAAAGGCTGGGCATTGCGCTCGCGCTTGTAGGCAGCCCCGACCTTGTTATACTCGACGAGCCTATAAACGGTCTCGACCCGCAGGGCATCGCAGAGATACGCGAGACCGTTTCGGAGCTTAACAAAAAGAAAAATATTACCTTTATAATTTCAAGCCATATTTTGGAGGAGCTTTCCAAAATAGCGACTGTCTACGGTATAATAAACGACGGCATAATCGTTGAGGAGCTGACGGCCGCAGAGCTTACGGCGAAATGCAGCGAACACATCGAACTGAAAACCGACGACACCGGCAAGGCCTGCACCGTGCTGGAGCGCATGGGCATTGAAAATTATAAAGTTACCGATTCCTCCACCGTACAGATATTTGAAAGGCTCGACGACGGCGGCGATATCACTATGGCGCTGGCCGAAAACGGCGTCAGAACCCTGGGGATAACCGTCAAAAACGAAGCCCTTGAGGATTACTATCTCAATCTTACCGGAGGAAACAAAAATGTTTAAGCTTATAGAAACAGACATATACAGACTTATACACTCGCTATCCACCAGAGTAATACTGCTTTTCGCGGCGGCGCTCGCCGTATTCTGCGTTATAATGACCGATACCGACATAACCGCGATGAAAAATTCGCCGGAAGCCGTGACGGCAGCGGAAGAACCGATGATAGGTCTTTCGGTTTCAGCCAATCCCGAATGGGCAAAGGGTAATATCGACATCGGCGAAATCATCTGCACAGAGTTGAAAAGCGGAACGCTTTTGATACTCTGTTCGGTCTTCACTGCGCTTTTCGCCACCGCAGACTTAAAATCCGGCTACATCAAAAATATTGCAGGTCTTTATCCCGGGCGCGTGCAGATAGTGTTTTCCAAGCTTGCCGCCATTGCGGTAAACCTTATTTTTATGCTTGCCGTATTTACCGCATTTACGGTAATCACCGGATATATCATTTGGAGCGGCGACGTTTATCTCGGCTCTTTTTCAAAGACAGCCGTATATTTAGGGCTGCAATACCTGCTGCATTTAGGCTTCTGCGGTCTGATACTCCTGCTGAGCATGCTGACAAAAAGCCGCTCTTTCGGTATGACGGCGGGAATACTCCTCTGCTGCGGCGTAACCGTTCCGCTGTATTCAGGTATAAACAAGCTTGCGGAAAAGTATTTCCATGCCGCGGATTTTGACATATACCGTTATATGATAGACGCCAACGCCCGTACTCTGCCGTATAATCCGGACTCTGACACGGTGCTGCGCGCCGCCGCGGCAGGACTTGCCTTTCTTGCCGTATCGGCGGTTATTGCGGCAGTGCATTTCAAAAAACACGATATAAGGTGATGATATGATTTTCTGGGCCGTTTCGGCTACGCTTGCCGCAGCCGCCGCGCTGATATTTCTGCTTGCCTATAAGCGCCAGATAAAGCTTACCCGCAAAGAGCTTGAGTTTATGAAAAGCCACAGCACCAATCTTCGGCTTACCTCATCTCTGCCGTTTTCGGATCTCTGCGGGCTTATAGACAGTATAAACGGCGAAATCGACCGTGCGCGGCTGATGCGCGACAGGGCAAGAGCCAATGAGGAAAGCCTTAAAGAAACGGTAACTAATCTTTCGCACGACATACGCACGCCGCTGACCTCACTGGACGGCTATTTCCAGCTGCTCGCCGAAGCCGCAACCGAGGAAGAGCGCAGGCATTATACAGAAGTGATCCAAAGCCGCATTTCCAGTCTGAAGGAGCTGCTTGAAGAGCTTTTCACCTTTGCCAAGCTCCAGGATGAAAGCTATATGCCGACCGCTGAGCCGACCGATTTTTCCAAATGCGTTTATGACTGTACATTTTCGTTTTACGACGATTTCCGCAAAAGAAGCATTGAGCCGGAAATTGATTTCACAGAAGAAAAACTGACGGTAAACGGCAATGCCGAAGCATTGAAAAGAGCCGTACAGAACATTATCAAAAACGCACTGGAGCATGGAAAGGAGCATATCCGTTTAACCCTTGAGGAAAAGGACGGGAACGCGGTCTTCCGCTGCTCCAACGATACCGAAAATCCTCAGGATATCGATATATCAAAGGTATTCAGCCGCTTCTATAAGGCCGACCCCGCACGCACACACACTTCAACCGGACTCGGACTTTCGATTGCGAAGGGACTGGCGGAAAAATCCGGCGGAAGTATCACGGCCGATATAGACGGAAACACCTTTACCGTCGAGTTAATGTTCAGGATATTAAAAAACTGAGGCTGTGTGCAGCCTCAGTTTGCACGTGTCGAAAAAATCGACACGCTTTTGGTCGGGAATGCCGTTCGCTCGGAAATCAAAGATTTCCGGACTGCACTCTATCCCCGCCAATACCAC
>USHL01000088.1 GCA_900554525.1 uncultured Oscillospiraceae bacterium
TACACCCGCCGCATCAGGCATAAAAAATATCAAACAGGAGGACTGAAAAATGATAAGCAGTTTATACATAGACGGCGCGGCGCTGTGGGTTACAATAGCTCTATTTGCAGCTTTAGTGGTCGCGGCGGTATTCTTCGGCTGTGCATATACGGCGGAAGCTCATAAAAATGAAAATCTCAGCCGCGAGTTGGGGCTTTTTAAAAGACGTTTGCGCAATGAAATTGACAGGTCATACAGGCGCGGATATGAGGCGGCATTGTGCCTGAAACATACGGAAGGTGATGAATAATATGGACGAGCTGTTGATACATAATGCTGAGGAAAAACTTAAAGCCGGCAGAAAGTCAAAAGACACATCTGATATAGCGACTCTCCTTCAGGATTACGTAATAGAAGCACTTACAGATTTTTGCCGGCAGGAGCCGAAAATTGCCGAAGCAATAATAAAGTCGGACAAAAGCATATACGACTGTTGCAAAGAAATTACAAAGGACACAAAACCGGAAAGGCACATATCTGATTTTAAAGCTTACGGCAGAGCGCTTAAATTCTATATACCGGAAATGGATATAGAATGTCATATGACCGTAAAAGTTAAGGACAAGCCGGAAAACTCGCTTAAACTGTCCCTTTTTGATTTAATGGAGTGAAAATATGATTGCATATAAAGGATTTGAAAAGGGCCTTGTATGCCGAGGTTATCAATTCGAGCAAGGAAAAACAAGCAAAACAGACTCGGCCAACTGCGCGCAAAACGGATTCCACGCTGCCGAAAATCCGCTTGACACGTTTTCATATTATCCGGATATAAGAAGCTCCGAATATTGGATGGTGCGATGCTCCGGAGATATGCACGAAGACGGCGTTGACAGCAAAATTTCCTGCACGGAGCTTACTCCGATGCGCAGACTGACACTGCCTGAAATGGCGGCAGCAGCTCTTATATATATTCAGAAGCATCCGTCGCGGTATCTGTTCGGTAGCAGAAATTATTATGAGAACAAAGCTTTCAAGCTCGCAAAAGGCGAAAACCCAATACTTTCCGGCAGCTTTGCCCAGTGGCTCGGGTTCGCGGAAGAGAAAAACGGAGCCGTTGAGCGGATAAATCTTATATTTATTGATAATAAACGATACAAAGAAAATATCAGATACAGTATAGACGGCTTTCCCGTCGGAAAGGAAATCTTATGAGTGAATTTAAAGATATGCCGGCACTGTCGGAAAAAGTAAAAGAGTATATGGCGTCAGGTTTTACGCCATACCTCGTATTATGTAAGCGGTTATATGAAAGGTATTGTAGATGGGCAGAATGTTTCCTGTTCTGCCTATTACACAGACGGAACTAATACTAGTTTCACCGCCAAAACCGTTTTAAACAGTTATGTTAAATTTTCAGGAGTAACGAGAGCCGATAAAACATTAAACTATATTACATTCGGCGCGTCGGGAGGTATTAAAGTGGGCACCTCTTTTAAAAACGTTCAGGTTGAATTAGGCACAACCGCCACGGAATATGAGCCTTACGTTGAGCCGACAGAATATACTCCAAATAATGATGGCACGGTAGAGGGAGTAACGAGCCTTTACCCGAATACAAGCCTCATAACCGATACGGCCGGGGCGATAATCGACTGCGAATACAACAGGGATATAAACAAGGCGTACGAAAGTCTGCTTCAAAGAGTGGCGGCGCTTGAAACCGCCTCATTAAACAACATATAAGGAGAGTAAAAAATGTTTGAAATAATCAAAAACGTAATTTCGAAAAAAAGGTTTGACCTGAGCGATATTCTTAAAAAGATAGGCACAGTATGGGTACAAGGCGGCATATCCGACGAGGAAAAAACGGAGCTTGTCGGAATGGCGCAGAGCAGCGCGGATACCGGAAACAGCATAGATGTACTGTTAAAGCTTGAGGAGCTTGACAGGAGAGTGCGGGCGCTTGAAGGCGGCTCGGAGCCGTCGGAGGAATATCCGGAATATGTGCCGGGCAAGTGGTATTACAGGGACGATAAGATCACCTTTAACGGTGTCAGATATGTCTGCACGGCGCCGGAGAGGCAGGTCTGCACCTGGAGCCCGTCGGATTATCCGGCGTACTGGGAGGAGATAGGCGATGACATTTGAGGAATGCAAGCTTGCGAGTGAAAAGAGATGGGCGGAACTGGAGGTTAAGGTTCAAAAGCTGTTTGACGCTGACAAAATGACCCAGGCGAGATTAAATAAGCTGGCGATAGTGGTGGAGGACATACAGGAGCTTAATGTTTCGGTTGCGAAGCTGGCGGATAATATGCAGCAGATGTTAAGCGCGCAGCGTGAGCAGAACGAGCGGCTTAAAATACTTGAGAGCAAGCCCGCCAAACGTTGGGAATCTGTGGTAGACAAAATACTTATGCTGATAGTCGGAGCTTTAATGGGCTTGGTTCTGTTAAAGCTCGGAATACAATAAGGGAGGAAAAGCAAATGATTAAGATAGCAATAAACGCAGGTCACGGGCGCTATACAGCGGGAAAAAGATGTATGAAATCTATTGACCAGAGCGAGACGCGAGAATGGGTATTAAATGCTCGGATTGTCGAAAAGGTCATAGAGAAACTGAAAGCTTATACAGGCTATGAGCTTTTAAGGATAGATGACCCGACAGGCAAGACCGATATAGCCCTTAAGACACGTACCGACAAAGCGAATAAATGGGGAGCTGACTTTTACCTTGCCGTTCACCACAACGCCGGAATAAACGGCGGCAGCGGCGGAGGGATAGTCTGCTACACCTATACAAAGGTAGATCAGACCACAAAGGACTGGCAGAAAGCAATCTATGACAGCCTTATAAAGCATACGGGGCTTAAAGGCAACCGCTCACAACCGCTGGCAAGCGCGGATCTGCACGAGTGCCGCGAGACTTCAATGCCGGCGGTACTCATAGAAAACGGGTTTATGGACAGCACGACCGACACGCCTATAATACTGACCGAGGATTTTGCCGAAAAGAGCGCGGACGCTGTTGTTGAGGTATTAGCGGCAAGAGGCGGACTTAAAAAGGCGTCGGAAAGCGAAAGCGGAGCAGAGGAGACAAAGCCTGTACCTAAAAAAATATCGGTGCTGTATCAAGTATGGGACGATATAAACAACCGGTGGCAGCCGGAGGTAAAGGACCTGGAGGACTACGCGGGAGTATACGGCTCGGACGTCTGCTGTGTATACGCAAGGCTTACCGAAGGGAATATTTACTACAAGGTGCATTACAAGGGCGGGAAATGGCTTCCGGAGGTAAAGAACAGGGAAGACTTTGCCGGACTTTACAACAAGCCGATAGACGGACTTATGATGCGCACAGATACCGGAAAAACGATTAAGTACGCCGTACATCTGCGCAGGGGAAACCGGTGGCTGCCGTTCGTCAGCGGATATAACGAAAACGATTTCAACAACGGCTATGCCGGAATACTCGGCGAAGAGATTGACGGTATAAAGATTTACATAGAATAGGGGGCGGTTCCGATGCAGATAACGGCAATAGCAGCGCTTATCAGTATTACGGTGACCGCTGTGTCCTGCCTGATTGCGGTTGTAGTAAAATTCGGCAAAATAATAAACGGGCAGAAATGCCTGCTCCGTTCTGAAATGCTTAAAACCTACTACCACAACAAAGACAACGAACGCATCAGACAGTATGAAGCTGAGAACTTTGAAAAGCTGTACGATGCTTACAAGGCGCTTAAAGGAAATTCCTTTATCGATAAAATACATAATGAAGTAAAAGACTGGGAGGTAATCACATGAAAGAAAAATTTTTAAAATGGATTAAGGCCGCCGGCGTCAGGGCTGTTAAGACGGTCGCACAGACCGCCGTTGCCACCATCGGCACGGCAGCGGTGTTCGCGACGGTTGACTGGAAAATGACTGTGTCGGCGTCCCTGCTGGCGGGAGTTATATCCCTGCTTACCAGTATCGCCGGTCTGCCGGAAATAAAGGAATAGCAAGAAAATGCCGGAGGGTTATCCCTCCGGCTGTTTTTTTCGTTCATATAGGAAGTAAAAATAATTTAAAAACTTCTTAACTTTTGGCGAAAGATATGATATAATAGCAAAGGGAAGATCAACCTACTCGGGGAACTCTCGTTCCTCTTCGGTTCGAGATTTACTTCTTCCGTTTATTCTCGGTTAGTGCTTTTACGATTTGCAAGGTTGCGAGCGCTATACCGAGAATTTTTGCTATTACCTCATAAATATCACTAATTACCGCCCGCTGGTCCGGACGGTGAGTCTTCTGCGGCGTTAAGGTATCTTACTCAGCGGTACAGTCAACCTTATAATGAAGTCAAGGGTATGCTGACCGATATAGGTACGGAAGAACTCGCGCATCTTGAAATGATATGTGCTATGGTGCATCAGCTTACCCGCGAACTTTCCCCGGAAGAAATAGTCGACAGCGGATTTGACACATATTTTGTTGACCATACCAACGCTGTTTATCCGATAGCAGCATCCGGTGTGCCGTGGAACGCTTCATATTTTCAGGCTAAAGGTGACGTGATAACTGATCTGCATGAGAATCTTGCAGCAGATGGTGCAATCATATAAGAACAACTTTTCATTAAAAAGTTACGATTGGAATTAGAAATTCCAATGAATTTCAATGGGAACGTCCCTTGTTCCCGGAATACGCTTACCGACGGTTATATAATCAATCAGCGTTTCCACAATCTCGCGGGTAAGGTGTTCTAAGTTGGTGTATTGTTCAATCAGTTCGCGGCGATTGTCGCCCGCCGCGATTTTTTCTTCAATTTCGGCTAACTGCTTTTCTCCGTCAGCAATCACACGTTCCAAACGGTCACGCTCTGTGGTAAAGCCTTTTGACATATCCACATAATCACTTTCAGAAATTAAGCCCTTTACCTTATCCATATAAAGTTCCCGAATACCTTTTGAATATTCATCAATCTTTTTCTGATAAACGGTAAGGTCAGAGAGCAGACGTTTTTTTTGTCCTTGCAAGTTATCACAAAATTCAATGTTCTGTTCTAACTCGTCTTTGTCAAGATACTCCGCAGCCAAGCGGTTAATCTCGTCAATTACCATTTTTTCAAGTTTGTCAACGGAAATAAAAGAGCCGATACAAGCGTCCTTTGCTACATGGCGGTTAGAGCATTGAAGATAATGCTTGTTGTGATTTTTGGAAGAACGCATTGTATAACCGCAGTTCGCACAACGGGCTTTTCTTGCAAATAAACCGATTGTGCCGACATCAAAGGGCTTTGCCCTTTGTACGATTAACGCTTGCACTCTATCCCATAACTCCCGGTCAATAATAGGCTCATGCGTTCCCTCGACAACGTACCATTCGCTTTTGGGGCGTGGTTTGTTTTGTTTCGTCTTATAGGACACACTACCATATTTCCCCTGTACCATATTGCCGATATAGATTTCATTTATCAGCATATCGGAAATAGCAAAGTATTTCCAAAGCGTACTGTTTCTTGTTTTCGGCTGTTGGTATCGTAAGCCATGCAGACGTTTATATTCTGTTGGATTTGGTATGCCCCGGTCATTGAGCATACGGGCGATTGCAGTTTTACCGTAACCTTGTGAAAACAGGGTAAACACTTCTCGGACAACGGCAGCGGCTTCTTCATCAACAATCAAATGCCCCTTTTGATTTGGGTCTTTCTTATATCCATAAAGAGCAAATGCGCCAATATGAAAACCGTTTTTTCGCCTGTTTGTCAAAACGCTGCGGATATTTTCAGACATATCCTCTAAGTACCATTCATTGACAAGCCCGTTAATTTGACGGGATTTTTTGTTTCCCTTATTAGCGGTATCTGCGTTGTCAACAATGCTGATAAAACGAATACCCCAAATAGGGAACAGTCCATGTATGTACTTTTCTACAAGTTCCAGTTCGCGGGTAAATCGCGACTGTGTTTTGCAAAGGATAATATCAAACCTATGTTGTTCTGCGTCCTTGAGCAAACGGTTAAATTCTGGTCTGCGGCGGTCAGCGCCGGTATAGTCGTCGTCACTGTAAATGTTGTAAAGCTCCCACCCCTGTTCCATAGCATATTGCAGCAGCATAGATTTCTGATTTTGTATGCTGTTGCTGTCGTCAGTTTCAAATTGCTTGTTTCTATCTTCTTCGGATAAGCGGCAGTAAATAGCTACTTTCATGTTCATATCTCCTTAAAGATAAAACAAGCTATTTTCTACATATATTATATCATGCAGAAAACAGCTTGTCATTGTTATTTTCTAAGGCTTACAGCC
>USHL01000089.1 GCA_900554525.1 uncultured Oscillospiraceae bacterium
GAATGGCCAAAAGTATCATATACTCCGAGCTTAACCACAGGCACGGGGTATTCCTCGGCAACAAGCTCGCTGACAGCACCTCCGAGACCGCCTATTACGGAATGCTCCTCCGCGGTGACGATGGCTCCCGTTTCCCTTGCGGCCTTAAGAACTATATCACGGTCAAGCGGCTTTATCGTATGCATATTTATTATCCTTGCACTTATGCCGTCTTTTTCGAGCAGTTCATACGCCTCAAGCGCTTCCTTTACCATAAGACCGGTGGCGATAACGGTAACATCACTGCCACCGCGAAGCTCTACACCTCTGCCGATTTCAAAGGTATAACCGTCATCGAAAATGACCGGAACGGCCAATCTTCCAAAGCGCATATAAACCGGACCATCGCAGTCAAGCGCCGCTCTTACCGCCTTTTTAGCCTCGGTTTCATCGGCGGGATTAATGATTGTCATACCGGGGATAGTGCGCATCAAGGCAATATCCTCACAGCACTGATGAGTAGCTCCGTCCTCCCCAACCGAAATCCCGGCATGGGTTGCACCGATAATCACGTTTAGATGCGGATATCCTATCGAATTACGCACCTGTTCAAAAGCTCGGCCGGCGGCAAACATCGCGAATGAACTGCACACCACCTTTTTGCCGGTAGCGGCAATACCGGCGGCTATGCTTATCATATTCTGTTCTGCTATTCCGCAGTCGTAAAACCTTTCGGGATATGCCTTTTTGAACATTCCCGTCTGTGTGGCAGCTGCAAGATCGGCGTCAAGCACGATAAAATCGTCTCTTTCGGCGCCCAATTCAACCAACGCGCTGCCGAAGCCGACACGCGTAGCGACTTTTTTTACTTCAGACATGTCAAACCCTCCTTACTGTAATGCGGCAAGAGCCTTATTCAGCTCATCCATGGCCTGCTCGTACAACTCATCATTCGGAGCCGCTCCGTGCCAGTTGACCGCGTTTTCCATATATGAAACGCCGAGCCCCTTGACCGTCTTTGCAATTATTGCAGTCGGCTTGTCCGAAGTGTCCGCCTCCTTTAGCGCCGCTTCTATCTCGTCAAAATCATTACCGTTTATAGTAACAGTATGCCATTTAAACGCTTCAAACTTTTTATCGATCGGAGCTGCTGAATTTACCTCCTCGATAGTTCCGTCTATCTGCAGATTGTTATAATCCACAAATACGGTAAGATTGGAAAGCTCCTTATTGCCGGCAAACATAGCCGCCTCCCAAACCTGGCCTTCTTCTATTTCACCGTCGCCTACAATAGAATATACTTTAAAGCCGCTGCCGAAATGCTTTGATGAAAGCGCCATACCGACTGCTGCCGAAATGCCCTGCCCCAGAGAACCGGTAGACATATCCACACCCGGAATATGCTTCATATCAGGATGGCCCTGCAGTATACTGCCGATATGCCGCAGAGTTTTCAAAAGCTCAACGTCGAAATAACCACGGTTTGCCAGCACTGAATATAAAGCCGGCGCAGCATGCCCTTTTGAAAGCACGAATCTGTCGCGGTTTTCCATTTTAGGATTATCGGGGTCGATATTCATATGCTTAAAATATAGATATGTAAGAATTTCTGCACAGGAAAGAGAACCGCCGGGGTGCCCCGATTTTGCACTGTGCACCCCCTCAATTATTCCCAGCCTTACCTTGCAGGCTATTCGCTCCAATTCCTTTTTTGCCGCAGCGTCCATCTTACCATTCCTTTCTGACTTTTGTTAAATATTCTATAAAATCGGCAACAGCGCCGTCTTCGCACGGCCCGGCGATATAATCCGCAAAAGAGCTTATATCCGCGGGGGTTCCTGCTGGAACAGCACTGATATCCGCATTTTTTATCATTTCAAGGTCGTTGTAATAATCGCCCATAGCGAAAAGTCCGCCCTTTTTTATTCCGGTTATTTTGCAAAGCCTGCATAATGCGGAATATTTTGAGACCTCTTTCGGGAACTGCTCGTAATAGTTTCTTCTTCTGCCGCCGAACTCTGCCGAAGTTTCGACAAAAACCGATACGGTTTTTTCTTCGCTTATCATTTGCTTTACCGCGGCAAGCTCCTCTAAGCTGTCAAAGATATATACAATCTTATTCCAGCCGTACCCGCAGGCCTCCTCATATGAAATTTCCCTGCCGCGTATCCACTCATATTCCTGATGCTCTATTGTTTCTTTGGTAGTATACAGATTAAAAACATTTTTTCCGCTGTGCACCTCTATGCCGACATTCAGACCCATTTTCAAAACCTTTTCGGCAATGCGATAATCATCCCTGTCAATGAACAGCTCGTCCAGCACACAGTCGTTTTCAAAATCGTAAAGCATACAGCCGTTCGCTACGACTGAGGGCGAAACGTTCTTTAAATACCTGAGCACCGGCCCCACAGCGCCGGCACTCCTGCCGGTTGAAATAGAAAAAAGCCCGCCCTCGTTAATAAAGAAGTCAATCTTTTCAATATTTCTGGGATTGATTTTTCCGTTTATCATCAATGTACCGTCAATATCGCAGGCCAGCATACAGCCTGAAAACAAACCCATTTAAGCTCTGCACTCCTTCAAAAATCTGACAAAATATTCCGGAAGCGGCGAATCAAACTCCATATATTCACCGGCAGTCGGATGTATAAATCCAATCTTCTTAGCGTGCAGGCACTGCCCGGAAAGCGATGTTATAACCTTTTTAGGGCCGTATACATCGTCGCCTGCCACCGGATGGCCGATATGCGCCATATGAACCCTTATCTGATGAGTACGCCCGGTTTCAAGCCTTAAAGCCACGTATGTAAAGCCGTTAAGTCTTTCAATCACCCTATAATGCGTAACGGCATTTTTGCTGTTGCGTTCCGTCACAGCCATCTGCTTGCGCTTTACGGGATGGCGGCCTATCGGCGCGTCGACTGTACCCGCATCATCTTTAAGATTACCGTAAACCACCGCCGCATATTCGCGGGTAAAAGTGTGCGCCTTTATCTGCTCGGCAATGCGGTTATGTGCCGAATCATTTTTGGCAACTATAAGAAGCCCGCTGGTGTTCTTGTCTATTCTATGGACAATACCGGGACGCATAACACCGTTGATGCCTGAAAGAGAACCCTTGCAATGGTACAGCACCGCATTTACAAGCGTACCGGAATAATTTCCTGCTGCCGGATGCACCACCATTCCCTTAGGCTTGTTGACGACAAGCAGATCGTTATCCTCATAAACTATGTCGAGAGGTATGTTTTCCGGCAAAGCTTCATATGGCACAGGCTCCTTTAAAACAACCGATACCCTGTCTCCGAACTTAAGCTTAGTATTTTTGGCGGCTTCGGTACCGTTGACCGTAACATTTCCCTCGGCTATCAGCGACACGGCACGCGACCGCGTGATATCGGCATACTCTGCGACAAAAACATCAAGCCGCATATTTTCACCATGCTCATACACTCGCTCAAGCGTTTTCATTATGAGCTTCCCCGTCCGGCAACTTTTTCTTTTTTGTATCCCTGTACATATCAATAATAAAATAAAGTATCAAAAGCCCGGCACCTATAACGATTCCGCAGTCAGCCACATTGAATACCGGAAATGAAGGAATAAATTCGAAATGCAGAAAATCGACTACGCTTCCGTCGCGGAAAATCCGGTCTATCATATTTCCTACACCTCCGGCGAGCACCAATACAATTGCCCAGAAAAGCAGTTTGCTTTTTCTTCCGAGCCTTATCAGCATAGCTATGCAAATCGCCATGACAACAGCTGTGATTAAAAGCAGTAACCACCTGTATCCGCTGAGCATTCCCCAGGCTCCGCCGCGGTTGTGTATATATGTGATATCAATAAAACCGTCTAAAAAATCCGCCGACTGTCCGAGTACAAAATTAGAGGATATATAATATTTGGTAAGCTGGTCGGTCACCAAAACTAAAATTCCGCTAAACACGGCAAGAATATAGGAAATCAATTAGCATCCTCCGAAAACTGCGTTTCTTCCGTATCGCTGTCAAAATCAGCGTCTTCCGCTATTTTAAAGCCTTCATCAGCAGACGGTTCTGAAGCTGTGCTTTCGGACAGATCAGCTTCACCGTTTTCCGTAATTATGTAGCTTTCCGGATCCGGTATTTTATCGACCGCCGCAGCAACCGCCTCCGCAATGCGCTTAGGATCCATCGGCGCATTATCCGGCAAGCTCTGAAGCATTTCGAGATGTTCTTTATATTTTGCCGAAACAGCTGCCTTGAAAGCCGAAATCTCAAGCCTGATCTTATCATATAAAATCTGCTGTCTCGCGACGCTGTCCTCGGCCGCCGCCCTGAGACTGTCAGCCTTGATCTGCGCCTTTTTCACCATATCGCCGAGTTCCTTTTCAAGCGCGCTCTTGCGCTCCTGCGCTTTAAGCTCAAACGCAGCCGCCAGCTCCTTTTCCCTCTCGGTAATCTCTGAAATGCTTGCTTCGGCATTATTTACTATTTCCTCGCTCTTTGCCTTAGCGTCAGCCACAATTTGGTCGGCAAGCTTCTGCGCGCTGACCAGAACGTTCTGTATGCTGTTCTGAGAGGACTTCATACCGTCTATTTCCTTATTCAGAGCATCTACCTTAAGCTTATACTCCTTAATAAGACGGTCAAACTGTGCATAATCTGCCTCAATCCTGTCAAGCAGGACATCGACCTCCTCCTGTTTATAGCCGCCCATCGCCTTGGAAAATTTTACATTTCTGATTTCAGCCGCGCTAAGCATAATTTTTTCCTCCTAAACGTACTTTTTATATTTAATTACTATCCTGTTCTTTTTTGTTCTTTCATCAAGAGAGCCGATTATGAATTTGCCCTTGCCGCGGATACTGACAATATCTCCGGATGATATGATTTTTGTCGTCTTTTCACATAGCTCGGAATTGACAGTAACAAGACCGCCGGCTATTTTCTCTGCCGCCGCGGAGCGTGAAAAGCCTCCGAGCGCGGAGACCACACAGTCAAGCCTTGCCGACGACACCGTATCCGAAAATTCAGCCAAGGTATCAGACACAGGCAGTGGCAAACTGAAGCCCGGCTTGCAGACAACGCCGACCCGGCCTATTTTATCTGTCTGAGCAATAACATAATCCTTAATTTCCTCTGTTACAAACGCAACCGCCCTGCCGCTTTCGATCAAAATATCTCCGACCGATTCGCGGGTAAGCCCGAGCGCCATAAGACTGCCTAAAAAATCGCGGTGGCGAATCTCGTCTGCCTTGCGGTACAAAAATGTCACGGCGCCTATCGGAAAATTCCGTGTGCAGTCCCATTCCGGGAAACAGCCGAGCATAACCCGCTTCGCGCCGTCATATCCACCGAAAAAGCTGAAATCACAGCCTGCGCCGGCAAGATTTTTAGCGGCGAGCACCGCCTGCTCCTCAGACAAAAAGCCGAAAAATTTAGGCCGCGAGGTGCGCTCACAAATCTCTGCCGTATCCTTAACACGTGCAACAAGAAGCTCGGTATCCATCAAAGATACATTTTGCCGTCTTCAATGTCGTCGAGCATAAGCTCGCCCATAACATCAACATCGGTAGGCACTATTATAAATGTACTGTTGGCGACCTTGCGAATATTACCATGATTTGCATAAGCCACGCCGCTGATAAAATCGATTATTCTGCGTGAGATCTCGCGGTTGGCAGCCTCGAGATTCAAAACCACGGTTTTTTTATTGTTAAGATGATCCGCTATTGAGGTGACATCGTCAAAGCGATCCGGCTTTACCAGTACAACCTGCATCTGTGACTGATTAAAGCTTACGGTTTTATTGCCTTTTCCGCCGCCCACGACACGCGGAGACGGCTCGCTGCGCCTCGGCTGAGATTCATAGTCGTTAGACCTCTTCTTCTGCGAAGGCTTTTCCTCTTCTATATCTTCGATTTCATCATCGTACTCGTCTTCATCAGGAATACTCATAATATTTTTAATGCTGTCAAAAAGTCCCATTTATATTCTCCTTATCATTATTGTTTGTATATTCGTTTGCCGAAAAGTGCGCTGCCGATACGTACCAGCGTAGCTCCCTCTTCAACGGCAATATCAAAATCATCTGACATTCCCATAGATAAAACGCATATATTACTATTATCTATTTTTTTGTCCCGTATGTCAATAAAGAGTTTGTGCATTTTTTGAAAATATTTTCTGGCGTCTTCGGGGTCGCTCTCAAACGGCGGTAT
>USHL01000090.1 GCA_900554525.1 uncultured Oscillospiraceae bacterium
ATAAGGCTGGCAAGATCAAGCCGTCCGAACAGCTGCTCCTCATCGGTCTGCTTGCTCATAAGGGTCGAAAACTGCTTAGCTCCGGTAATACGGCGGCAGAACTGATCAATAGCGTAGGATTTTGCCTGACCGACATCGCCGAGCACAAAAAGATTTCTCCCTGTAAGCAGGCAAAGCGCTATGCACCTTACAAGTTCCTCCCTCTCGCATACGGCGGCATTTACCTCCGCCATTACCTTTAATATTTTTTCATTTCCCATTTTTTAATCTCCTTACGCAGCTTTTTTCTTTACCGCTTTTTTGGGTTCCTTTATTACCGCCTTTTTTCTCGGCGTTACCATATATTTGCCGTCTGCGCTTTCAAGCAGCATAAAGCCGTTCCGGTCTATACTTATTTTCACACTGTCAGAGCACAGCTTCAGAAAATCCGTTATGTGCCGTGGATTGTAGTTGAAACCCTTGTCGGGCGTTTCCGCCGTGCAGAGCGCCGGAACTGCCGCCTCTGAATGGCGTTTGTACGCCGCCGCCTTTATTATTACAGCCGCCGGGGCAAGCCTTATGTTTACGCATAAATCATCTTCCGGCATCAGACAGCCTGACGTTGTATTTACCGCCTGCATAAGCTCCTTCGCTCCGGTTTCGGTAAAATACTCCGTGTGAAATCTGTCTAACAGCTTCTGCATTTCAGGAGCGCCCGAGTTCATCATAAGGGTGGCGAAAACCGTGTTTTCAGCTATAAATACCGCAAGGGGCGGAGATGTGCCGACATATACCGTGCCGGAGCCTGCCAGCGCCTCTATTATATTAACGGCGCTTATATGGAGCAGCAGCTCAAGGCTGCCGTCCGCCGCGGTACTGCTTACCGCCATCGCCATACGCTTTGTATCGGTAGCCTCGCACCGGCTTTTCTCCGCGTCAAGCTTTATCCTTACGCACTGTACGCTCTGCATCTCTCCGCGGGTTTCAGCCGCGAAGGCGCTTTTCCTTAAAAGCTCACTAAGCCCCCTGACCGTTATATATGACTGCGGGAAGGAGATATTGCATTTAGGGAACGATTCTGCGGCAATTGTCGGAAGCTCGTATCTGCTGTTTCCGAAGGTCAGTGTAAGCAGACCGTTTTCGTCCGTTTCCGCCGTAACGGTTTCGGATTTAGCGAGTCGCAGTATATCCGCAGTTACCGCTGGAGCCACAACCGATCCGCTTTCACTGACCGACACGCCTTTTATCCGCCTTATAACCGTTGTGCGTATATCCGTACCGGTCACTTCCACAGTGCCCTTTCCGGAGTCAGCGGTTATAAGCAGACCGTTAGCCGCCTGCAATGAACTTCTTCCTACCGCACGCAAAGCGGTTTTAAGCGCGGCGTGCATTTCTTTTGTACTGACTGTGAATTTCATTTCTTTTCCTCCTATGACGCCAGCAGCGAGAACAGATCGAGCTGTTCCACGTTCCGGCTTTTTCCTGCCGTACCGGCGGTGTTTACTACCTTAAGCGGTGCCGGAGCGTCTGCCTCGGCAGGTATTTCCCTTTGCTGCGTTTTGACGACCGCCATATTCCTGAACGCCGCCGTCAGGTCCTCAACATTTTCCTTTATTCCGTTCATAAGCTCTCTTGCAAGCTGTGCAGTCATATCCTCACATTCGGACATTGCCGCCAGTCCCTCGTCGGAAAGCTGACCCTCAATCATGGTCGCGGCGGCGAGCTTTGATGCCATCAGCTTCAGCGCCCGCTGCTGCATTGTGCCGGAATAATAGAACAGATATACCTCAACCTTAGGAGCCGTCTGGTTTATTCTCCAGCTGCGGCAGGACGCCTGACGCAGCACATACAGGTTAAAGGCGAGGTTGTAGAAAATAAGGGTGGTGAACTCGTTAAGGTCGAGTCCGGTCTGCACAAGATAAGGATTTGTTATGAGTACCTGTACCCCCTCTGACAGCTTCTGCCTTACCCATTCCTCACGCTTTACCGCCGGAACACTTACCGAAAGCACGCAGGATTTTATACCCATTGAGTCTAGCCTTTTTTTCAGCTTATCCTGTGTATCCAGCCTGACCCACGCGGTATAAATTATGACGCGCTCTCCCGACTTTATTTTCTTTTCCGTAAGAGCAAGAACCTTTTCAAGCTTTTCGTCTGGCTCACCGCTCAAATCCTTCGGTATGATAGCGCCGTCGCCTATGTCTATCTGCTCATGGCCGTAGGGCTGGTCGGGATATGCTGTAAGCAGATTGAGATATACAGAAAGCAGGCGGTTTGCCAGTCTTCTGTCCTTGCGCATAACGGTTTTGAACTGCGTTTCCAGCCGGCGGTATTCTTTCTTTATGCTGTCTGACATATCGCAGGCGATCGGTATTTCCTCATATTCCGGCAGCTCCTTTGCCATATCGTAGAGGGAAAGAAAAACCGTGTTTTCCATAAGGAATTTCGTATAAACAAGGGGCGATATGCCGGGCAGGAATTTTTCGCGCAGCTTTTTTATTCTGTTCTTTGAAGCGGCGTTGTATTTTTCGTTTCCGGTTTCATAAACCGTCTCTACAACTCCGTACCTGTGGCAGAATTTTCTCGCGTCTGAGTATCTGAACCCGTCCGCGAGCATAAGCCGCGGTTTTAATCTGAACAGCAGATAAAACATTCCTTTGGCGTAGCCGTTTATAAGGGTGGCGGTCATTGCCACTACCCTGTCCGCGATGCCGGCAAGCTCCGCCATTGCCTCTCCCTGCGCGCTCTCGCCCGAATACTCGTGCAGCTCATCGCAGATATAGGCGTCAATATGCCGGAATTTATGCTTTATATACCTTGACAGCGGATAACGCCTGTAAGCTCCTGCGGCAGGATAAACGCCGTCCGGATTTTCATAAAGCCTTATTATCTGTTTTTTTACAGACTCTGATTTGCTCTTATACAAATGCTCTGCGGCGAATCTGCGGTGGACAAAGCCGTACTGACCTATTCTCACCCACTCGTTTTTCTCCGGAGCGATACTGTCGGGATTAAGCGCCGACCAGAGCACCGTACCGCACTCGCGGCATTTGTGGTTTTTGGCGTTCTCCTCTCGGTAAAAGAGACTGTCCGCAGGCTCCGTTACCGAGATTCCGTCAGATGTTACCGTCATTTTCTGAACAGCGCCGCAGTCCGGACAGACAAATGCGTTTTTATGTCTGTCGAATATTACTGCCGGTTTTTTCAGATAACCGTTTCTTGCCGTCTCCTTTGAGACTACAAGAAACACCGTTTTCCCGCTTTGCTTATATATCCGGTACATACGGTCTATATCCTTTATATCCGAGACCGTCCGCGCTATACAGCCGGGTACAGTCTCATAAAGCTCGCGCACCCATTTTTTCGCGATATGCGACGGGCAGGACACTACATTCACCTTAGCTCCGCCGCCCTTGCTCTGCTGGTAGGCATAAAGCGCCGCCGTGCCGATCTTGGTCTTTCCCGTTCCGCAGCTTGCCGAAAGTATTACAAGCCTTTCCTTTTCAAGCCTTCGCTTCATCGCTTCCGCTCCCGCGAGCTGGGCGTCGTAAAGCGGGTAGCCGGCAGTCGAACGGATATGACTGTTCAGTTCCTTGAGCTCCCGGCTTATTTCCTCTGAAGTCGGATCGAACACCGGCTCAAAAGTATCCTGTATACGCTTTGCTACGGCGGTTCCGAAAGTCTCAAGATAATTTGTAAAGCTGCTGATATTCTTGAACTCGGTATCTCCTGCTTTCCCGCCCGGTATATCGATTTCACCGGATTTCAGTCCGTCAGTAAGTACGGCGGCTATTTCCTCCTCATTCTTAAGAGCTATTTTATACGCAGAAAATGAAGCGCTTACGCTGTACACATTAAGCCTTGTAAGCAGCTTTCTTTCGGTCAGCTCACGGATAAAGTATCCGCTCCAGCAAGGAAGCAGCGGAACAGACAGCTTGCGGTCAAGCTCCGAAAACAGATCTTCGTCTGTTTCGCAGAAAATATATATATCTTTCGGCGCTTTGTCCCCTCCGTCGCTTACCTCATCGTCCTTTACCTTCATAACGCATTCGGCGCAGGTACCGAAGGTTTTGATTCTCCTGTCATAGTTTCTTATTCCCTTGCTGTAAAGAACGGTATCGGTATTTTCGGACGGCAGCCTTATGCGTACGCCGCAGTCGCTGAACACCGCGTCAGACATTGCCTGCACCGTTTCGGGATAACCCCCGAACCGGATAACGATGATATTTCTGCAGCTGTCGAACACCACCGTATCCGCGTAGTTTGTGACGCCTATATTCCGGTTCCCGTCAGATACTGTCACCGGCATAAGCGTGCCTGTTTCTTTCCTGATAACACATCAGTCCTTTCTCTTCTTCCCGCGGCATAATTTTAAAAGCCCCAAATCTGTCTTTTTAAATATGCCTCCGGATTTTTTTAATTTATAAAAACAAAAAACCGGTCTTTCCTCGTGAATACAGAGTTAAGACCGGTTCCTTGCAGTTACCGTATTTAATTTACTGTCGCTTTAAGTCGCCTTAAAACGCAAAAAAGGCCGGATTCCTCCCGTAAAGGGAAAAATCCGACCGTTGTAATCAGACCAATATCACGCCCGTAAACCCGTGGGCTGATATCATACTCAAACCATATTACAGAAACATTATATCTTCTTTTAAAATCTTTGTCAACCGGAAATATGGTTTTTATATGTTGATCAGCTTGACAATAAATACTCGATAAAAATTGAAGAAGTAAACTGTATATGATATGATTGAGACAACAATGTTATAAAAAATCCGACTTGCGGTGAGGGAATTTTCAAAATACACCGACTAATAAGTGAAAGGACAGTTAATAGACTTTTGGAAAGGAGGATGCCAATGAATAACGGTGCAGTCAGCTACCGCCGTTTCCTTGAAGGAGATGATGACGGATTTGTAGAGATAATCAAGGACTATAAAGACGGACTCATGCTGTATCTGAATAACTATGTGCAAAACATTCATATAGCCGAAGACCTGATGGAAGATACTTTTGTCAGAATAGTTGTGAAGAAGCCGCATTTTTCCGGCAAGAGCAGCTTTAAAACCTGGCTTTATGCCATTGGCAGAAATATTGCGGTTGATTATGTAAGAAAAAACGCAAAAATTCCCGAAATTCCGGCAGAGGAAGCCTCAGATATCTTAAGAGATGAAACAGATGTTGAAAATGAGTACCTGAGAGACGAGCATAAGATAATCGTCCATAAAACTCTTAAAAAATTAAATTCCGACTACGGTAATGTGCTTTACCTGATTTATTTTGAAAACTTCAGCATAGCGGAAACCGCGGAAATTATTAAAAAATCCTATAAGCAAACCGAAAATCTTTTATATCGGGCAAAACAGTCATTAAAATCTCAACTTGAAAAGGAGGACTTTGTTTATGAAGAATTATAAAGAAGTTGCCGACAGTGTATTTGAACGCAGAGAACAGTATGAAGCTCTTAAAAGGCGTAAAAGACAAATTATGTTTCGTACGCTAACTCCGATATGCTGCGTATGCCTGATCGCGTTTTCAGGGGTCGGATTATTGAAAAGCGGAATATTCACGCATGAGATACCCGCAAGCCCGTCCGAAAGCATTTCAAGCGGTACGGACAGCAAAAATCCGCAGTCAGATAACACCTCAAGCGACAACGGCAAAAATTCATCTCAGCCGGAAAGCGGCAACAATGAATATGACAATGTGAGCGGCAGTCAGGCAAGTAGTTTCGATATAATAGGAGTGGTTTATTATAACGGAAGATGCTACGTCCAAAAGGATACAGCCAGAGAAGAATGTGTTGTTGTCAGAGATAAAAAAATAGGCACCGGAAATGATTTTGATGGAACCTATAATTATGAATGTCTGAAAAAACTTTATGAAGAGCACGGATTTGAATACAGCAGTGAATATTATATAGAATCTGAAATATATACCGTAAAAGACAATCCGGATTTGCTTTGTGTAGTATTAAGCAACGGCGGTTTTGTTATACTTGAAGCGGAATAGTATTTTTTAATATAGCAATATACAACTTAACTTTCAAATATAAAATGTAAGACCGGCAAAAATCTTTCTACCACTTCGCGAGGATTTTGCCGTAGACCAGCTTTTTGGTATAACTGAATTTTGTCACAGCGATTATCACCCGGTCGCCTATGCGGAAATCCTCGTCGTACTGCTCAGGAGAAT
>USHL01000091.1 GCA_900554525.1 uncultured Oscillospiraceae bacterium
GTCCATCGGCACCGCGCGCTCCATATCCCGCTTGATTTCGTTTATGCATCTAAGCTGATCTTCGGTCTCTTCATATTCAAAGCGACGCTCAAAATCGTTTTGCAGGTCGGTATCCGGACCGAAGGCATATCCCTTTACCGACATACGCTTGGCATAAAGCGCCGTAAGCTGCTTCGCCATATCGCGCACCGCCGCCTTGACGCGCTTGCGCGTCTTCTGCCATTCGCTCCCGCCCAATCGGTTGAGCTTTATACCGCCGTCCTCAGCCGCCGCGCCGATATATTTCGAAACCAGGTCAAGCTGGGTGACCGGCACATAAAGCACATCTGACTTTGCGTATTTTATTTTAATATAATCCTTGGTCACGCCGCCGTTGGTTATGCGGTTTATGCCGTCGAAAATGCCGATGCCGTGAGCCTCGTGCACAACGTAATCGCCGCGCCGCAGCTCTTCGAGAGAGCTTATCTCCCGCGCGTCCTTCGGGCGTTTTTTATGACGTTTCCCCTCCGACGCGATATAGCGGTGGGTCACCAGCATAAACCTCACAGAGGGTATTTCAAAGCCGGAGGAAAGCCCGCCCACCGTAACTGTGACCCCTTCGGCGGTGAAATCCGCATTTTCGGAAAATGACGCGTGGATTCCCTTTTCACACAGTTCGCCGCTCAGCACCTGAGCCGCACGTTTTTCGCCCGCTAAAATCACAACCGAACCGCCGGTTTCGAGAGTATAGGATATGTCCTCTGTCAGCACCTGAATATCCCCGCTCCAGGAAGTGGAGCGCTTATAATTGAAATTTATTATGTCCCTCGGACGCAGCTCATACGATGTGCGCGGGAAATTTTCCAGTATAACCGCGCCGCAAAGCGCGCTCCAGAAGGAGGTTTTATCAAGCCAAAGCGACGCCGTTTTCCGGGAGAGGAAGCCCTCTTCAAGATAAGCCTCGACATCTGCCGCCTGCTGTACGGCGGTGCTTTTAAAGCGCTCGTTAATGCCGCCGCTCTCGCTCACCAAAAACAGCGCGTCTGAAACATAATCGAAAACCGTTTCGCCGCCCCCGTATATCAGCGGAAGATACCTGTCCGGCGGCAGAGAAACACCGCCTTTCAATGCATCGATGTCTGCCGAGAGCCGTAACCTCTGCTTTTCGGTAAACCCTTTTTCGGTTTCAAGGTACTGCTCAAGCCTGCCTGCAAGCTCCGACGGTTCAAAAAGCACCTCGCAGGCGGGATATATCTCGACTTTGCCGGCCGTCTCGCCCCTGCGCTGAGTCTCGGTATCGAAATAGGCTATGCCGTCTACCTCGTCGCCCCAGAACTCAATGCGGAGAGGGCGGTCAGAATTTACCGGAAATACATCAAGTATGCCGCCGCGCACTGCAAACTGGCCCTGCCCCTCACATAGCTCACAGCGGCGATAGCCTGCGCCGACAAGCCCCGACACTATATCGCTTATATCATAGCTGCAACCTGTCTCAACAACAAAGCGCGAACGGCTTAAAATCCCGGGCGGCACGGTATACTGCACCGCCGCGTCCATTGAAACCGTAAGCAGCTCAAAAGCCCCGTCCAAAAGCTTGGACAGGGTATCTGTACGCTTATGTTCATATTCCTTTGAATAACCCGCAAAATCGCCGATGCAGTAATCCCTCAGCGGAAAATTAAGACAGCGTTTCCCGAGAGAGCTTATATCGTCCCTCAGCTCCGAAGCCGACGCCTCATCGTGAGTAACGATGACCACCCTGCGTCCGGTATGCTCCGCCAAAGCCGCCGCTATTGCCGCCTTATGTATCATCGACAGCCCTGTACAGACGAGCGGCATACGCTCCTTTTTCACCGAATCAAGAAGACTGCGGTAGTCAGGGTCTTTTAAAAGTACTTCATTCAAAAATTTCATAATTTCAGCTGTTGTATTTATTCATTGCGGAATCAATACCGTTGGAGATTATCTCGCCGACCGCGCCGCACGCCGCGTCAAGCGCTTTGTCAAGCTCGGGCTGCTGCTCCGGCGGAAACCTGCCGAGCACCCAGTCTTTCAAATCGTATTCACGGCTCGGCCGCTCCCCAACGCCTATTTTTATCCGTTTAAGCTCCTCAGTGCCTATGACCTCTATGATATCCTTTATGCCGTTATGTCCGCCGTGGCTTCCGCGGCGGCGCATACGAAGCTTCCCAACGTCAAGAGAGATATCGTCGAATATAATTATAATACGGTCGGCGGGGATCTTGTAAAACCCCGCCACGCCTGCCACCGCACGCCCGGAATCGTTCATAAAGGTCTGCGGCTTGACTATCAGCACGCGGTGCCCCGCTATCTCACAGTCTCCGTATTCGGCGTCAAATTTCCGCTTATTAAGCTGCGCCCCGTATTTTTCGGCAAGCCTGTCGGCCGCCATAAAGCCTGCGTTGTGGCGTGTTTTCTCATACTGAAGTCCCGGATTTCCGAGCCCCGCTATCAGCCAATCGAACGCCGGCTTTTTCCCGAATATCATTTTTCTCACCTCAAACTATCTTAACACAGTATGGGAATTTATTCAAGTATTCTCCTCTTTTAAAGGAACACAGCCGCCGAGCACCTCAGGCATACGCTCAATGCTGTCGCTTTCGGTCAAAGTCCTGATAACCCGGCAGGGAACACCTGCGGCAAAGCTGTGCGGCGGAATATTGCGCGTCACCACGCTGCCCGCGCCTATCACACATCCGTCGCCTATCGTAACGCCCGGACATACCGTTACCGAAGCCCCGAACCAGCAATCGTTTCCGATATGCACCGGCTTTGCATAACATAGATGCTTTTTATTGCCCTCGGCATCAAGCATAATATATCTTTCATCGGGCAGCATGGGATGAATCGGCGTTACTATTGTCACATTAGGTCCGAAATTGCAGTTATCGCCTATTGTCACTTCAGCGTCGTCCTGCACCGTTAAATTGAAATTGGCAAAAAAGTTACGCCCGATCTCGGTATGTATGCCGTAATGGAAATATATCGGCCCCTGTAAAAATGAGCCCTCGCCCAGGCTGCCGATAATTTCCGAAAGAATTTTTTCCCGTTTTTCGGTTTCCTGTTCGTATGTTTTATTATAATCGATATTCAAATTATGGGTTCTGAGCTTGATCGCCTTAAGCTCCGGATCGGCCGGGCTGAAAAGCAGACCCTTCGCTCTTCTTTCATCCTCGTTCATTCCGAAAACCTCCTTGTTCTATTTATTATAGCCTCATAAATCAAAAATTTCAATCGCAAAACATTTTATTTCTTGCCTTATCATCCGGCATACTATATAATTAAGCCAAAGGAGCCTTGATATGAAAACTGCGGTAATCGGTTCTCGCGGCATAACCGTGAGCAACCTTGAAGAATATCTGCCCGAAGGCACCGATGAAATCGTCTCGGGCGGTGCAAGAGGCGTCGACACCTGCGCGCGCCGGTATGCCGAAAAAGCAGGACTCAAGCTTACGGAGTTTCTGCCTGAATATGAAAAGTACGGCAGACGCGCGCCTATACTGCGCAATATTAAGATTATAGACTATTCCGATACCGTTCTCGCATTTTGGGACGGCAAATCACGCGGAACGAATTTCGTTATAAAAAGATGCAGAACGCTCGGCAAGCCTGTCAGAATCTTTATGTCAAAAAACACTTGACAGCGGAGCAGATTGGTTGTATATTTATCTTGTAAAGCGAAGAAAGGGACAGTAGCTTTTTAACATCGGCCTTAAAGAGAGCGCGCGCCGCCGGCTGAAAGCCGCGCAGACCGTAAAAAAGCGAACACCGCCTTGGAGCGCCGTGTGCAGCAACACGGACGTTTACCCGCGTTAAGGGTTTTTAAGCGCCGTTTTTTTAACGGAACACGGGTGGAACCGCGGAGTAATTTTATACTTCGTCCCGGCAAAATATGCCGGGGCGGAGTTTTTTTATTTTTTATACAGGAGGAACACATATGATTAAGGTAACCTTAAAAGACAATACGATAAAGGATTTTGAAGCCGGAATC
Organism: uncultured Oscillospiraceae bacterium; assembly: GCA_900554525.1. Classification (GTDB taxonomy): domain Bacteria; phylum Bacillota; class Clostridia; order Oscillospirales; family Acutalibacteraceae; genus UBA737. The sequence continues at coordinate 3,992 of USHL01000091.1, forward strand.
ACCGCATATGAAGCCGCAAAGGAAATCAGCGCCGGACTGGCACGCGCCGCCTGCGCCGCCAGAATAGACGGCAAAAACGCCGACCTTCGCACACCTCTTACAAGCGACTGTACGCTTGAAATACTGACCTTTGACGACGAATACGGCCGCCGGACCTTCCGCCACACCGCCTCGCACATAATGGCGCAGGCGGTCAAAAGGCTCTATCCCAACGCCAAGCTCGCAATAGGTCCGGCTGTGGACGACGGCTTCTATTACGATTTTGATGTTGAAAACAAGTTCACCCCGGAAGACCTCGAAAAAATCGAGGCGGAAATGAAAAAAATAGTCAAGGAGGACTTAAAGCTTGAACGTCACCTCAAAAGCCGCAATGATGCCGTTGAATTTTTCAAGGCAGAAGGCGAGCCTTACAAGGTAGAGCTTGCAAAGGATATTCCCGAAGGCGAAGACATCAGCTTTTATTCTCAGGGTGAATTTACCGACCTTTGTGCCGGCGCTCATCTTATGAGTACCGGCGCGGTAAAGGCCTTTAAGCTGACCTCGGCCACAGGTGCCTACTGGCGCGGAGATTCCTCCAAAAAAGTACTCTGCCGCGTATACGGCACCGCTTTCCCGAAAGCAGGCGAGCTTGAAGCTCATCTCGCGATGCTTGAGGAAGCCAAGAAACGCGACCACAACAAGCTCGGCCGTGAATTAGAGCTTTTCACCACAGTTGACATCATAGGACAGGGACTTCCCATATTGCTGCCCAAGGGTGCGAAAATAATCCAGACGCTTCAGCGATTTGTCGAAGATGAAGAAGCCCGCCGCGGCTGGCAGCTCACAAAAACGCCCTATATGGCTAAGCGCGAGCTTTATAAGCTTTCAGGCCACTGGGATCACTATCTCGACGGTATGTTCGTTTTAGGCGACCCCAATGACGAAACCAAGGACTGCTTTGCGCTGCGCCCGATGACCTGTCCGTTCCAGTATCAGGCATACCTGAACCGTGCCCGTTCATACCGCGACCTGCCGTTGCGCTACAACGAAACCTCCACCCTGTTCCGCAATGAGGACAGCGGCGAAATGCACGGCCTTATACGTCTGCGCCAGTTCACAATTTCCGAAGGACATCTCATGTGCACTCCGGAGCAGCTTGAGGAGGAGTTCAAAAACTGCCTTGAGCTTGCGATATATATGCTCAAAACCTTAGGTCTTTACGAAGACGTTTCCTACCGTTTCTCACAGTGGGATCCGAACAACCGCGAAAAGTATATCGGTACCGACGAGCAGTGGGACGAGGCTCAGGGCATTATGTACAGGATTCTCGACCATCTTGAAATCCCTTATAAAATCGGCATTGACGAGGCGGCTTTCTACGGTCCCAAGCTCGATATTCAGATAAAGAACGTTTACGGCAAGGAAGACACTCTTATTACCATACAGATAGACCAGATGCTTGCCGAAAAGTTCGGTATGGAGTATGTTGACCGCGACGGGCAGAAAAAGAACCCGTATATAATCCACCGCACCTCCATCGGCTGTTACGAACGCACTCTCGCACTGCTGATAGAAAAATATGCCGGTGCTTTTCCGCTCTGGCTGGCCCCGGTGCAGGTAAAGCTGCTTTCCATTGCCGACCGCCATCTTGACTACGCATATGAAGTCAAAAAAGAGCTGGAGGACAAAGGGCTCAGGGTGGAAATAGACGACCGCAACGAAAAAATCGGCTATAAGATCCGTGAGGCAAGGCTTCAGAAAGTGCCGTATATGCTGATAATCGGCGACAGCGAGGTTGAAAACCGCACAGTTTCGGTACGCGAACGCGGCGAAAACGGAGACCTCGGCGCTATGAGCATAAGCGAATTTGCAGAACGCGCCGATGCGGAAAACCGAGACCGCGTCAGAAAATAATACGTAAAACTCACAAAAAATACTACGCCAAACGGGCTGCCCCGGTTATTTCAGCACGGCAGTCCGTTTTAAATAAAGTGAGGTAATTATGAAAAAAACCACTTTTAATATGGTTAATAAAAAGTTTAACGGATATTTAAAAATAATTGCAGATAAAAAAGAATATTACTTACACGACAGCCTTACACTTGAACATAATTGACCGCAACAGTTAGATATAAAAATAGAGCTTATCAATGTTGATAAATACTTTAAGCACAAATTTAAAAATCCGTTATTGCGTTTGC
>USHL01000092.1 GCA_900554525.1 uncultured Oscillospiraceae bacterium
ATAATCGTCACGAAACCGATAACGATAATTGAATTTGCGCTTTCTGCGGTAATATTTGCATTAGGGCTTATTGGGTATTTCGCCGCACATTCGCATATGAAACAGCACGGAGAAAATAAGCAGGATCGCAAGCGATCACGTTTGTGGCTCGTGCTGGCGATAATAGCCGCCTGTTTTTTTGTGGGAACTGCGATTACGGCGGTAAGCACAGGCAAAGGCGGGCTAAATGTCGAATTTGAGATGTTCAGCAGCCGCGTTGAAATTTTCGGCTTTTCATTTGCCGAAACAAGTGTATTGATGTGGGTGTTTATTGCCATAGTTTTGGTGCTGGGATTGATTTTCAGATTTATTATATTCCCGCAGTTCGATAAGGATAATCCTAAGGGCTTTCAGAATATTATGGAGCTTGCCGTTGAGGCTATGGAAAATTTCACAAAAGGCGTTGTCGGGGAATATTCCGGCGCTCTTGCACCCTATATGTTTTCTTTAGCGGTGCTGATGATATTGTCCGCGGCGTCGGAGCTGTTCGGCTTTCGTCCGCCGACATCCGATTTGCTGGTCACGCTTTCAATGGGACTTATCACCTTTGTTCTGATAAATTATTACGGCATAAAGAAAAAGGGCTTCGGCGGCAGGATTAAAAGTCTTGCAAAGCCTACTCCCGTGATTTTCCCGATGAAGATACTGAGCGATATCGCCGTGCCGGTATCTCTCGCCTGCCGTCTTTTCGGCAATATGATAGGCGGAATGATCGTTATGGATCTTCTGAAATCGGTATTGGGCGGCTATGCGGTCGGTATTCCTGCGGTTGCGGGGCTTTACTTTAACCTTTTCCATCCGCTGATACAGACATATATATTTATAATTTTATCATTGACATTTATTAACGAAGCAATTGAGTAACAGGAGGAATTTAAAATGACAGCAATAGGTGCAGGTTTGGCAATGTTGGCGGCTTTGGGTGCGGGTCTCGGAATGGGTATCGCTACCGGCAAGGCGGCGGAGGCAGTTGCGCGTCAGCCCGAAGCCTCGGGAAAAATAAACGCGATACTGCTGCTTGGCTGCGCGCTGGCGGAATCGACCGCCATTTATGCGTTTGTTGTGGCACTCATTCTGGCGGCAAAATAATTATCGGGAGTAGGTTCTAAATGGAAGGCTTAGTAATATCGGATGCCGTAAAGGATCTGATTATTAACATTATCAATATAATTTTGCTGTTCGTTATAGTCAGAACGCTGGCCTATAAGCCGGTAAAGAAGTTTCTTAACGACCGCCGTGAACGCATTGCCGCCGAAAAGCGCGATGCGGAGGGGCAGAAGGCTAAAGCACAGGAAATGTACGAGCAGTACGAGCGGCTTTTGACCGAAAACAGGAACAGCCGTGCCGAAATAATAAGCGACGCCGAGCGTGCCGCCAAAGCTAATGCCGCAGAAATCATAGAAAACGCAAAGAAAACGGCTCAGGAGATTACCGACAAGGCACGCGCGGAAACCGAAAAGGAGCGCGAGGCGGCGGTTGCATCCCTTAAAAAAGACGTTACGGGAATGGCTTTTGACATTTCAAAACGCCTGCTTTCGCGTGAAATCACCGATAAGGACAATCAAAAAATAGCCGATGAGTTTTTCGAGCAGTATTCGGAAGGCTGAACAGGGTGAAACATATGAAGAAGGTTATAATAACTGCGGCCGAGAATATGTCCGAAGAAACATATCAGAGAATATGCCGCGGCTTTCGCGAAAAGTTAGGCGAGGCAGAGTTTACGCGTGTGACCGATAATGACATTATCGGCGGATTCATCGCCGATGTCGGCGGTGAAATTTACGATATGAGCATTTCGGCTCAGCTTGAACAAATGCAGAAACAGATTACCGGCTGAGGTGGTAAAACGAATGGCTGAATTTAAAACAGAAGATATCAGCGCCTATTTGAAACGGCAGATAGCGTCGCTTGAAATAAAGCCGATAGTTTATCGCTGCGGCAGGGTTTCAAGCGTGGGCGACGGCGTTGTGCGGGTAGAGGATCTGCCCGACCGTCTTTACGGTGAACTGCTTGAGTTTGAAGGCGGCGTTTACGGTATGGCTATGGATCTTACCGAAAACGGAGTCGGCGCAGTACTTATGAATAACGGAGATACGGTAAATGTCGGCGATAAGGTAAAGGGGACCGGAGTCGTGGCCGAGGTACCGGTCGGCGAGGCGCTGCTCGGCAGGGTAATCGACCCTATCGGGCGTTCCCTTGACGGTGAGCCGCTTGTTGCCTCAGAGCATCTTCCGGTTGAGCGCAGCGCTCCTGCGATAATGCAGCGCAGGCCCATAGACAAGCCGCTTGAAACAGGAATACTTGCGATAGACAGTATGATACCGATAGGCCGCGGTCAGCGTGAGCTTATTATCGGCGACCGTCAGACCGGTAAAACCTCTATCGCGATAGATACGGTGCTGAATCAGAAAAATTCCGATGTTATATGTATATACTGCGCCATAGGTCAGAAAGCTTCCAATATTGCGCAGATAATAAATACGCTTACGGTCAGCGGCGCCATTGAATACAGCGTTGTGGTTGCGGCTACCGCGTCTGACAGCCCGGCGATGCAGTATCTGGCTCCGTATGCCGCCTGCTCGGTTGCCGAGGGCTTTATGGAAAAGGGCAGAGACGTGCTGGTCATTTATGACGACCTTTCAAAGCATGCCGTAGCCTACCGCACAATGTCTTTGCTGCTGCACAGACCGCCCGGGCGCGAGGCTTTTCCGGGAGATGTATTTTATCTTCACAGCCGTCTTCTTGAGCGCAGCGCCTGTATGAGCATGGAAAACGGCGGCGGCAGTATAACCGCGCTGCCCATAATCGAAACGATGGGCGGGAATATTTCGGCTTATATCCCTACAAATGTTATATCGATAACAGACGGTCAGATATATCTTGAAACCGAATTGTTTCACAGCGGTGTACGTCCGGCGGTAAATACCGGTCTTTCGGTTTCCCGTGTCGGTCGTGCGGCGCAGCATAAGGCCATGCAGAAGGTTTCGGGAACGCTGCGTATTGAACTTTCACAGTTCCGTGAAATGGCGGTATTTACAAGGTTCGGCAGTGATGTGGATGATTCCACCAAGAAAATGCTTGACCGCGGCCGGACTTTAACGGAGCTTTTAAAGCAGCCTAAGGGAAGGCCGTACAGCTTGTTTGAACAGGTCGCTTTGCTTACCGCTTACCGTTCTAATGCCTTTGACGGGATAGAAGAGGGTCGGATAAAGGAATTTGCCGACGGTATGCTTGCTTTTCTGCATGAGAACTGCTCTGTAGTCGAGGCTGCGGTGAAAGGCTCCGGAGATCTCAGCGATGAAAACGCAGAGCGGCTTATTGAGAGTATAAATAATTTTAAGGAAAGCTTTTAATGGAAAATATCAGCGAGCTTAAACAGCATTTGCGCGCGGTTGAACAGACAAGGCAGATAACAAATGCTATGTATCTGCTTTCTACGGCGCGTATGAAAAAATCGATGCAGAATATCGATTATAACTTAATATATATGCGCAGGCTCCGCTCTACCATCAAGGATATCATTTCCAAGACTAAGCGAAATTCGCTCAGTGACCCGTATATTGAGCTGACCGAGGGCGGCAGGGCGCTGTTTTTTGTCATCACCTCCGATAAAGGGCTTTGCGGCGGCTATAATTCGTCGGTTTTTAATCTGGCAATGCAGACTATGTGCAGTTATGAAAAGCCGATTATTTATTCGCTGGGGCTTAAAGGTACCGAAATGTTTCTGAATCACGGCATAAACGTGGACGGAGACTGGTACGGCGCTTCCCAGAAGCCCTCGCTGTATTTGGCGAGGGAGCTCGGTGAGCGGATAGTTGAGCTTTACGATTCAAAAGAGGTAAGCGAGGTATATATCGCCTATACCGAATATGTTAATTCAGCGGTACAGAAGCCTGTCTGCAAGCGAGTTCTGCCGCTTTTGCGGCGTGACCTTGACGATGTGGATTATGAAAATAAATATTCCGCCGAGGTGATTTACGAGCCGGATTTGCAGACTGTTTTTGACGAAACCGTACCGCAGTATATTATCGGAATGGTTTACGATATTATGATGCAGTCATCGGCGAGTGAAAATGCGGCCCGTATGACGGCGATGCAGAACGCCACTAAAAACGCCGATAAAATGATAGCGAAGCTTCGGGAACAGATAAATTCTGTCCGTCAGCTCGCCATAACGAATGAAATAACCGAAATAGCTGCGGCAAGCAGTGCAGAGGGCGCAGTTTAAAAGGAGTGCAGTAGATGGAACAGAAAAATTATACGGGTCGTATCGTAAAGATATCCGGCCCGGTTTTGGATATTGCCTTTGAAAACGGCGAGGTGCCGCCTATAAATGCGCTTTTGACGGTTGAGGGCGGCAAGCATGCAGAGATTGCCGCGCATTTGGGCGGCGGAGTTGTACGCGCGATAGCGCTTGAGGCTACCGAGGGTCTGCGCTGCAATCTTTCGGTTTCTTCCGACGGCAGAGGCATAGAGGTGCCTGTCGGCGATAAGGTCATCGGCCGGGTGGTGGACGTTCTCGGCCGTCCGATAGACGGCAAGGGCGAGATAACTGCCGATCATTATCTTCCGATACACCGCAGTGCTCCGCCGTTGAGCGAGCAGAAGCCCGCTACCGAGCTGCTGGAGACCGGAATTAAGGTAATCGACCTGTTGGTGCCTTATGCCAAAGGCGGTAAGATAGGTCTGTTCGGCGGCGCAGGAGTCGGCAAGACCGTGCTTATTATGGAGATGATACACAATGTCGCGGTCAATCATGGCGGCTATTCGGTATTTACCGGTGTAGGCGAACGCAGCCGTGAGGGAAACGAGCTTATACATGATATGCAGAACAGCGGCGTCATTGAAAAGGCAATTTTGGCTTTCGGTCAAATGAACGAGCCTTCCGGAAGCCGTATGAGGGTCGCTATGACCGGTCTTACAATGGCGGAATATCTGCGTGATGAAAAAAATCAGGATGTGCTTTTGTTTATAGATAATATTTACCGTTTCGTACAGGCGGGCAATGAGGTGAGCGCACTGCTCGGAAGACTTCCGAGCGCCGTCGGTTATCAGCCCACTTTGGCAAACGAGCTCGGCGATATTGAAGAGCGTATCGCATCTACGGCCAAAGGCTCCATAACTTCTGTGCAGGCGGTGTATGTTCCTGCCGACGACTTGACCGACCCGGCTCCTGCGACTATTTTTACCCATCTTGACGCTACGACGGTACTGTCAAGGAGTATTGCGGAACAGGGTATATATCCTGCGGTCGATCCGCTTGAATCCTCAAGCAGGGTGCTTGAGCCGGAAATTGTAGGTCTTAAGCATTATGAAACCGCGCGCCGTGTGCAGGAGTGTCTGCAGCGGTACGATGACCTGAAGGATATAATTGCCATACTCGGTATGGAGGAGCTTTCAGCAGAGGACCGTCAGACGGTTTATCGCGCCAGAAAGATACAGAATTTCCTTTCACAGCCGATGAGCGTTGCCAAGGCCTATACCGGACAAGAGGGAAAGTTTGTTCCGCTTGAGGAGACTATAGAGGGCTTCAGACAGATTGTGGACGGAGAGGTAGATGACTTGCCGGAGCTTGCTTTTTCTATGGTGGGCAATATCGACGAAGCAAAGGCCAAGGCGAAAACGCTATGAATGAATTTCTGCTTGAGATAATAACTCCGGAAAAACAATTTTTCAAGGGTATGGCCGAGGAAGTTATTTGTCAGACCGATGCCGGAGAGCTTGGAGTGCTTAAAGGACACCAGACCATGGTGGCGGCGCTGAAGATCGGCGAAATAAAAATCAAGACTGACGGTGCATGGAAAAACGCTTTTATTTCCGAGGGATTTATGGAGGTCCGCAGCGATGAAGTAATGATATTTTCGCAATGCTGTGAATGGCCTGAAGAAATAGATGCGACCCGTGCGGAGGAAGCCCGTAAAAGAGCGCTTGCGCGTATTGAGCATGCCGCTAATATAAAAGAGCACAGACATAATGAAATCTCTATGGCCCGCGCTATGGCAAGGCTGAAGGTAAAAGGCAGCATAAAATAAAGGATGCTGTGAAATGACTTTAAAAAAGAAAATCATAGTATTGCTCTCTGTGCTTTTGACAGTATTTATATTGCTTGCCGCGGC
>USHL01000093.1 GCA_900554525.1 uncultured Oscillospiraceae bacterium
TCAGCGTACCGAAAAACATAAAGCAGATGCCGCCTGCTCCGAGCATAGACCAGTGTGTATAGCCGCGCCAGATTACCTCCAAAAGGCCGTAGCCTACCGCGCCTATTGAAAAGAGCATAAATTTTATTTTACCTTTCTGCATTTCTGTCACCGTTTCCTGTATATTCATAACTTCAGAACGGTTATATTATTGGTGAAATATTTTTGCTCTATACAATAAAAATGCAGGAAAAAAATCAGGCAAAATAATATTTTGTTTTTCACAAGGCAATGTCGTACGGATTTTGTGAAAAATTCGGCAAACTGAAAGACGCACCCGGACGGATGCGTCTATTAATATTATTTTCTGGCGCCGCAGTCGCAGTAGAGATAGTCCACAACGGATTTATAATAACCGTGGTCTTCCTGATGTGAACCGCTCCGGACGAGCTCGGTCTTTTGTACGTTCTGATAGTTTCCGTAATATACGCCGTTATAAAGGCCGTTTTCATCTGCGTTTTTTATGCCTTCGTATATAATTGCTTTGAGATCGTCTTTGGTAAAACCGTTTTCGAACCAGTATGTGGGACCTTTTGCAATATAGCTTCCGTCATTTTCGAGAATATAGAACCTTGCGCCGTAAACGGTTATCTCCTTATAGTCCGGAACCGTTACCGGTTTGGATACCCATTGCTTTACCGTATGCTCGTGCCAGACATGTTTATGTGCCGTATCCGACTGTGAGCTGTTGTTCCGGTCGGAGGTTTCGCCTGTGTCGGCTTTAACAGACGAATTATTGCTGCCGGCATTGGATTGGACAGATGAATTGTTTTCATCTGCTTTGCTGCTGCTTGCGGGATTATTGCTGCTTTGGCTTTCTGTATTTTCGGTTTTACTGTTTTCCTCTTTTGTTACTGATGTTTCTTCTGATACAGAACCGGTTTTTTCGGCCGAATTTTTTAAATCGGCGGAATCGGCATTCGGCTGTAACGTAAAAAGAATAGCTGCTATTACGGAAATCAGAAGAACGGCTGTAACAGGAATAATAATTTTGAATAATCTTTTACTGCGCTCATTTATATTCATTGCTTATTCTCCGTTTACTGCTGATTGTTTTCCGGCAGAAATGCCCACTAAATTATAAAACGGTAAAGAGAGTTTGTCAATATACGGTCGGCGGAATACCAAACAAATTATTTTATTTTTTTATTATAAAAATCCTTTTATTTTGACGGATTTTATATTATAATGGTTTTACAGTTTATATTTTCGGAGGAGCTGCAATGAAAAAAGTTTTGTCCTTTGATTTCGGCGCGTCGAGCGGGCGTGCTATGCTTGCGGAATATGACGGAGAAAAAATCACAATGGAGGAGATTCACCGTTTCAGCAACGATACCGTTACGGTCAACGGAACAATGTATTGGGATATACTGCGTCTGTTTTTTGAAATAAAGACAGGCATTACCAAGGCTGTTGTAAAAGGCGGTTTTGACGCGATAGGGATAGACACCTGGGGCGTGGATTTCGGGCTTGTGGACCGGCATGGCAGGCTTATTTCAAACCCGGTAAACTACCGTGACAGACGCACCGAGGGTATGATTGAAAAGGTTTTTGAAACTGTTTCGAGAGAAGAACTGTACTCGGTAACCGGTACGCAGATAATAAGAATAAATACGCTTTACCAGCTTATGTATCTTAAACTGTATGAGCCGGAACAGCTTGAAAACGCGCAAAAGCTGCTTTTGACGCCGGATTTGTTTGCTTATATGCTTACCGGAGAAATGAAAGCGGAGGCAAGTATAGCATCAACTACCAATCTTTACGACGCCGTAAAGCGCGACTGGAGCTTTGAGCTGATAGACAAGCTGGAGCTTCCGCGCAGGCTGTTTCCGCCGATTGTCAGAGCGGGGGAGGTTTACGGTTTATTGTCTGACGATATATGCGAGGAACTGGGCTGCAAAAAAGTTCCGGTCATAGCGGTGGCAGAGCACGATACCGCATCGGCAGTTGCGGCAACACCGAGTGATTCGGATGATTTTGTTTATATAAGCTGCGGCACGTGGAGTCTTTTCGGCATCGAATGTAAGGAACCCATACTTACCGAGGAAGCCGCGCGCCTCAACTTCACCAATGAGGGCGGATATAATAATACCGTAAGATTTCTGAAAAATATTATGGGGCTTTGGCTTATACAGGAATCGCGCCGCCAGTGGAGGCGCGAAGGTGAAGATGTAGGCTTTGATCAGCTTGAAAGGGAGGCGCTCGGCGCAAAGCCGTTTCAGTGCTTTATCGATGTTGATGATCCTGCGTTTGAAACGGCCGGTAATCTGCCGCGCAGAGTAAGGGAATTCTGCACCCGTACCGGACAGTATGTCCCTGAAACCCGCGGAGAGGTAATGCGTTGTATATATGAAAGCCTTGCGATGAAATACAAATACACCTTCAATATGCTTTCCAGAATCAGCGGCAGGAAATATAAGCGTATAAATATTTTGGGAGGCGGCATAAAGGATAAGCTGCTTTGCCAGATGGCTTCCGACGCCTGCAGAGTTGAGGTGCTTGCCGGACCGTCAGAGGCTACTGTAATGGGCAACATTGCGGTTGTATACGCCGCGCTCGGAGAGATAAAGGATTTTGCCGAAATAAGAAAAGCGGTGGCCGCTTCGACCGAGCTGAAGCGTTACGTGCCGCAGTCATCCGACGAATGGGATAAGGCCTACGCCGCTTATCTGAGAATAATAAAACAGTAAAAGATGCCTTTTAAGACGGCTGTTTAGGAAATTCCGGAAAGTCAACATACATCGGATTTCTTATTTTACCTTGTCTTAAAAGGCATCTTTATCAGCGGCAGCAGCCGCCCGGAGTAAAGAGCCGGACTATGCGCGTTGCGGAAATCTGCGGCGGAAGACTGTTAGTCATAATTCCGTTGTACCAGATTCCTATGCGATCGCCCCTTTGAAATCGACGTGCGTTGGCTGTATTCACAACTACATTTTGTCCGGTGGCTATATCCCGAACTAAAAGTCTGTCTCGGCTAACCTTTAAAACAATCGCGAGCATGACGGTCATTTGAAGCACCTCCCGTATATATATTACAGGACAGTATATGCCGAAAGACACTCGGCGGCCAATATCGCATTTAAACCTATATGTTATGTTCCGGTGTTATTTCTGATGTATATATGATGTTTTACAAAACGCGGTGCGGATAATTCCGCACCGCGTTTTTACTTAGCTTTCTGCGTAGGGCTTTTCTTTGCAGCAGCACAAGCAGTCTCCGAACAATTGAAGTTTGGACTGAAGTATCATTTCAAGCTGGGAAACGGTACGTACCATTCCCTCTACGCTTTTATTGAAACGCAGCAGTTCTTCTGGGGTTACATATTCAAGACATAATGCTTTTTGCAGCTTTTCGCCTTCGGCATTTAAAATGTGGCTTAAAGCCGTTTCTGAAAGAGCGACAGATTCTATGATATCGGTTATAGCTTGGCAACGTGTGGTTTTGCTTGGTGTAATAACGGGCATTCCCATAAATAACTTACCTTTCTGAATTTAGATTATCGCCGCAGAGACAGTCCGAAAAAAGACTGAGCCTGCCGGCGATTATGCTTTCCAACAGCGAAACGGCGCCTAATGCGGAATTGACCGAACGGTTGGTATTAAGCAGCAGTGAAAACATAACTTTTTCGGAAGATATTATTTTTTTGCAGCTTTTTGCCTTCGGCATTTAAAATGTGTGCGGGCGCCGACTGTTCAAGAGCGGCAGCTTCGATAATATCGGTTACAGCCTGACAGCGCGGTGCTATGATTTTGACAACAGAGGCCGGATACGTTATTGTCCCTGTCAGGGCCAAGGGATAGACCTTAATGACATGCGGTGTCTTCTGCTGATCTTACCCCGTAAAGAAAACCGTCGGTCTGATTGAAGGCCCAGCCATTTATTTCAAGCGGTGCGTTGAGGGCGGTGCCGAAATCCCCGATCTGCTCGGCAAAGCCGTTGGCCGGATCGACCGGCTTCATATAAGCGGCTGAATTCGGTGCAAGATCTACCGTGTAAAAACGTGACGCAGACCCGATCAGTATAACGAGATGACCTTTAAGGTAAAAAGTACCTGCATCGTAGCCGTCGGCAGGCAGGCCGTTCGTGAGCAGCGCAAGCTGGGCAAAAGTCCGGTCTGCGGATGCCCGCACGATGCGGTCAGAGGTTTGGTCATAGCCGCAGATATATTTATCGGGAATATTATAGCCTATGGCGTTTACATTGTGTGCGTGGCTGAGTTTTTCACGGAAAGCTCGCCGGAATCAGACAGCCTGTTATGGTGGCGGGTATTTTATTATCTCCCGAAAATGAAAGTTACATATCAAGGGCAGCATAGCCTTTGATATGTAACTAAAGAGTAAAGCCGATATGTATTTCTATTACATAATATGCTTGTACAGAGGTTTAGGACAAAAAGTTTTTTCCGGCATAAACTGTAATTGTAGGAGGGATCAACTTATGTCACAAAATGAAAACCGGCTGTTTCCGGACGGACCGGAGGTGCCTCTGCCGGTTTCGGGAGCCGAAATTTATAACGGCATGGCCTTTGACGGCGAATATTATTACCTTACCGTCAATAATGAAGCTGAAATTGTTGTGCTGGACTGTGAGCTGTCAATTGTAAAAACCGCCGCTGTACGCAGGTGCTATACGGCACTTTGCTACGATTCCGTTCGCTCCTGCTTTTGGGCGGCCTCGGATAAATGCTGCGGGACACTTTTTAAGCTTGACGGATGTCTGAAGGAAATCGACTGCATATTGCTTGGCTGTTCTATCGGTTTTATAACCGATATTTCGTTTTGCTGTGACAGCGGAAAGCTTTTGATTTCGTCCGGAAATAAGCTTATAGAAACCGATCCGTCTGACTGTACAGTGCGTACTGTCAGGGAGGAAAGAAGCGATGCGCTTATATTGGCGGTAGGGTGTCTTCCGCCGTTTATAATTTATTATATTTTACGGGACTGTAAGGCATATTTTGTAATAACAAATCCTCAAGGTGAGCTTCTTGCAGAAGAGCTTGCTCCGAAATTTATATCGGTGCGCTCTATTCTGTTGGATTTTTATATATGCGACAAGGAAGGTAAAAGTCTTATTCTGCTGGCACATAAGCACGGCAAATACCCATATCTGTTTTGTGTGCCCCTGCGGAGGGAAATAGCCTGCCGTCTTTTTGACTGCAATTCGGAGTGTGTGGACAGGGCGAAAAACCGCTGTCGCGGAAAGCGTGCCTGCGCAGATATAATAGAATCAATAGCCTTGCAGGAAGCGGCGGTCGCACATATCCTGAACGCCGAAGGAGAAAAGCTTCAAAAAATGATTTCAGAACAGAAAGATCCGTGTCTTATTTTGAAAGCCAATGAATCGGTTCAGAAAACAATAGTTTACGCTACCCACCTTGAACAGCTGCTTTACGATAAGCTGGAATCGGTTAAGGAAATATGCGGATTTAAAGAAGAAGCAGAGTATAAAGAAAACTCAGTCTGAATTATTCAGACTGAGTTTTCTTTCGCTTTCAGTTCGAGAGAAAGTCTTTTTAGAAGAATAAAGGCCAAAACTGCGGCTAATACCGAAGTTGCGGCAAAATTCAGCCAAATGCCTGTAAGTCCCAGCGGCCAGAGTATCACTATAAATATTACGGGGAAAATCAGCGCTGTGGAAACCGAAATCAGGGAAGCCGGTATCGGCTTTTCAATTGCCAGCATATAGCTCTGCGTGGCGAAGGAAAACCACCGCGTAACATACGTAAGGCTAAAAAGCTGGAGAGCCCCCACCGAAATGCTCAGGATTTCTTGGCCGGCTTCGGCCATAAACAGTTTGGTGATCTGCTCCGGGAACAGTGCAATTACAAACACCGCCAGGAGGGAAACTATTCCGCTGGCAACAAAACAGCAGCGCTCGATGGCCCGCACCCGGGAAAACTTTTGCGCGCCCCAGTTATACCCGACAGCTGGCTGAAGGGAATCGCACATGCCATACAGCAGCGGCTGAATGAATCCCTCCGCAAACATCAGAATGCCATAGACCGATACGGCGGCCTCACCTCCCAGGCGCACCAGGATCGCGTTCATCAAAATAGACGTCACCCTGCCCGCAATATTGTT
>USHL01000094.1 GCA_900554525.1 uncultured Oscillospiraceae bacterium
CGGATATGTATTCGGACTCGAAATACTTTCGCTTAAGCAGTTCGGAATCAGTCTTTTGCTTTCTGTGCTTGTGCTGCCGTTTAGCGAACTTATAAAGCTCATCAGGTCAAAAATTAATTTTGAGATTTGAAAAGCGATGGCAGCGGGCAGCTTTACGTCATCGATATCGATTAAAATAAAAAAGCAGAGCGTATGCTCTGCTTTTTTAAATATGACTTATATTGGTTAAATGCTCAGAATAAAATTCAATATCCTTAAATTTATCCTGCAAAAGATGTTTCAGCGGTTCAATTACAACATCTTCGGTATTGAAATGCCCGGCGTCATAAAGCGAAATGCCAAGATGTTCCGCTTCAAGAAATACATTATGCTTAACATCGGCGGTAAGCAGCGCGTCACAGCCTTTTGGAATCACTTCGCTGAGATATCCGCCTCCGCTGCCAGAACAGATAAGAAGACGCGAAATACTTGTTTTCCCGGCAACGTATTTTACCGAGCCGCCGAGCCTTTCTTTTAGAAATCCGGCGAATTGCCCGGGTTCTGCTGCGGGGGAAATGGAAACGATATTCAGTAGATAACCGTCTGCGGCAGCTGATTTTTGGTAATTTTCGAAACCGAGTGCGTCGCAGAGCGAATCGTTTACACCGCCGCTTCCTACATCAAGATTGGTGTGCATTGAGATTACCGAAAGCCCGTTATTTATCAATTCGTATACTATACTTCCGGCAAGAACATTTTTAAGCGGTTCAAAAATAACCGGATGGTGGGTTATTATAAGGCCGCAGGAATGTTGCTTTGCGCTTTTTATGACTTCTGCTGTACAGTCAAGCGCCAGTAATACGTTTTTTACTTCGGCGGACGGATCGCCTGCAAGTATGCCTACGTTGTCGAAGCTGCAAGCGTTGTCCGACGGGTATTTTTTGTTCAGAAAATCAAATATATCTTGTACTTTCATATTTTATGCCTTTTTTACAAATGAATCCTTGAGCGCTACGGTACGGTTGAAAACAAGCTTTCCGGGTGTTGAATCGGGGTCGGCGCAGAAATAACCCTGACGCATAAACTGGAAAGTATTTCCCGGTACTATTTCAGAAAGCCCTGCGTCGAGCTTACAACCGGTAAGTACTCTGAGAGAATCAGGATTTAAGTTGTCGGCAAAGGACGATACGCCCTCCTCGTCGCTCGGATTCGGTACATTGAAGAGACGGTCATAAAGTCTTACCTCGACATCAATGCAGTTGTCCGCGCTTACCCAATGCAAAGTGCCCTTAACCTTGCGTCCGTCCGCGGTTTCACCGCCGCGGCTTTCCGGATCGTAGGTGCAGTGTACGGCTGTTATATTTCCGTTATCATCGGTTTCATGCGAAGCATATTTAATATAATATGCACTTTTAAGACGTACTTCCTTAGTTGGGCAAAGTCTGAAATATTTGCCGGGCGGATCCAGCATAAAGTCACTTTGTTCGATATACAGCTCCTTGGAAAATACTACTGTACGCTTTCCGAGTTCAGGCTTAGAAGGATTGATTTCTACCTCGATATCCTCCTTTTGACCGTCGGGATAATTATCGATAATAATCTTGAGAGGCTCAAGTACAGCCATCGCACGCTCTGCGTTTTCATTAAGATAATCCCTTACACAGGCTTCAAGCAGAGCGTAATCTATAACGCTGTATGCCTTGGAAACGCCAATCTTATCGACAAAGGCGCGTATCGCCTCGGCCGGATAGCCTCTTCTGCGCATACCGCAGATAGTAGCCATACGCGGATCGTCCCATCCGCTGACGAGACCGTCGTTTACAAGCTTAAGGCATTTTCTTTTGCTTGTGAGCGTATAATTTACGTTCATACGTGCGAATTCTATCTGCCGCGGAGGAGAAGGGATTTCCAGCGCCTCAAGAAACCAGTTGTAAAGCGGGCGGTGATTTTCAAATTCCAGCGAGCAAAGCGAATGGGTTACACCTTCTTTTGCGTCGCTCAGCGGATGCGCAAAATCATACATAGGATATACGCACCATTTATCTCCCGTGCGGTGATGACGGGCTTTCATTATGCGGTATATGATCGGATCACGCATATTGAGATTAGAGGAAGACATATCTATTTTGGCTCTCAGAACCATAGCGCCGTTTTCAAATTCGCCCGCGGTCATTCTGCTGAAAAGCTCTCGGTTTTCTTCTACGGGGCGGTTTCTGTACGGACTTTCTTTTCCGGGCTCTGTCAGAGTACCGCGCATTTCTCTGATTTCATCTGCCGAGGATTCGTCCACAAAGGCAAGACCCATGTCTATCAGCTTTAAGGCACATTCGTAGATAAAATCAAAATAGTCGGAAGCGAAATAAACATTGTCCCATTTAAAACCAAGCCAGTTTATATCCTCTTTTATCGCGTCGACGTATTCTACCTCTTCCTTGGCGGGGTTGGTGTCATCAAAGCGCAGATTGCATTTTCCGCCGTATTTTTCGGCGGTGGCAAAATCTATGCATATTGCCTTTGCGTGGCCGATGTGCAGATACCCGTTAGGCTCTGGCGGGAAACGGGTTTGCACGTGGGTATATACTCCGTTTTTTAAATCCTCATCTATAAAATCATGAATGAAATTTGAGGAAACATCGGTATTATCATTTTTTATTGTTTCAGACATATATTTCTCCGTTCTGCTAAACCGAAGCAGCAGCTTCGGTTATACGCTTGATACATTCATCGTACCCTAAAACCCGCATAATGCTGCAAAGGTCCGGGGTATTTTTTCTGCCGGTAACGGCTATTCTGAGCACTGTGCTGAGGTCGCCTGCATGTCCCTTATATTTTTCCGGTGCGGCCTTGTATTCCTTTGTTTCGGCCGCAAAGCCGAGGGAGGGAGCTAAATTTTTGATTTTTTCGAACCATTGCTGACGGTCATCTTCCGCGGAATAGACATTCTTATATTTGTTTAAGAACTCTTTCGCGTCGCCGGCAGCTATATTTTCGGGCAGCTCAAAGTATTTTTTATAAAGGCTGCTATAAAAATAGGAAAAATAATCCTTGGCGTCGCTCCATTTGGCAATGTCCTTGCGCGGTTTCGGCACATCGCGGTCGATTGCAAATACCGCTTTGGTGTATTGGGGATTTTCAGTCAGTATATTGTAAAATTCCTTATCAAATTCCTTGGCCCATTCGGTGATTTTATTATATACTTCAACGCTTGAGAATTTTGAAATACGGTTTTTGCTTACATCGTTGAGCTTGTCATGATCAAACAGCGCTCCCGATGCGCTCATTTTTTTGAGATTGAATTTGAAATCCTTATAAGAAGCATTCGGATTGGCACGGCGCCAGTCTTCAAATTCCGAAGAGGCAATGGTCATAAGATATTCTGTTACGCATTCGCTGTCATAGCCCTGTTCGGCAAAAAAGCGGACGGCTGCCTCAGGATCCTTGCGCTTGGAGATTTTACGTTTTGCCCCGTTTTCAAGCTTCATAATAGGGGCAATATGACCGTATTTCGGCGGCTTGAAACCGAGTAATTTAAACAGCTGAATATGCTTCGGTACTGAGGAAATCCATTCGTCGCCGCGCAGAACATGTGTCGTGTGCATAAGGTGGTCGTCTACCGCATGAGCAAAATGATAGGTGGGAATACCGTCGGATTTTAAAAGAACAAAGTCTTCGTCGTTTTCAGGCATTTCAATTTTTCCCTTGATGCAGTCGTCAAATATTATTTTATTTTGTTCGCTGCCGGGGGATTTAAGCCTTATAACAAACGGTTTTCCGGAGGCTATAAGCGCCTGTGCTTCCTCAAAGGAAATATTGCGGTGTTTAGCATATTTACCGTGATATCCGGTGCGCACCTTGGCGGACTCCTGCTTCAGCCGAACCTCTTCAAGCTCTTGAGCGGTACAGAAACAGGGGTAGGCAAGCCCTTGCTTAACTAAATCCTTGACATAGGTTTGATAAATTTCGGCGCGCAGACTTTGTCGGTACGGACCGTAATCTCCGGCTTCTGAGTCACCGCTTATAAAGCCTTCGTCTATATCAATGCCGTAACGCCGCAGGCCGTCGATAATATCCTCAACTCCGCCGGATATTTCACGCTTTTTATCGGTGTCTTCTATCCTTGTATAGAAAATACCTCCGGTGGAAGAGGCGGTTATGCGGTTCACCAATGCGGCATATAAGGTGCCGAGGTGGAGATAACCGGTTGGGCTCGGCGCTATTCTGGTAACTCTTGCGCCTTCCGGGAGACAGCGCGGCTGATACAGCTTTTCAAAATATTCCGGCGTCTTGTCGATATCAGGCAGCAGCAGCTCTGCCATTCTTTCTTTATCGTTCATATTTTATCTCCTTTTAAGAAAAGCAAACGGTATTTAATAATAATACCGTTTGCTGTGCAATCAGTCTTTTGAGAGCAGCTTATTGAGCTCGTTCATAAATGTGTTTATATCCTTGAACTGGCGGTATACCGAGGCAAATCTTACATAAGCGACCTCATCGATTTTTTTCAGCTTTTCCATAACAAGCTCTCCGATTTTTTCACTGCTGACTTCACGGTCAAGTGAATTTTGGAGAATGGTCTCAATTTCATCTATCATACCGTCGAGAGTGTCGATGGAAACCGGACGCTTTTCGCAGGCGCGGAGCAGACCGTTCATAAGCTTGTTGCGGTTGAAAGTTTCGCGCGACTTATCCTTTTTGATAACGATTATAGGCAGACTTTCAATGACCTCGTAAGTGGTAAAGCGTTTGCCGCACTTTAAGCACTCACGGCGGCGCCTGATGCGCTGACCTTCGTCGGTGGGGCGCGAGTCTATGACCTTGCTTTCCTCAAAGCCGCAGAATGGACATTTCATACATTTTACTCCTTTAATGCATTATCCTGTAAAAACACTTGTATTATACTATATATAGTGGTAAAATACAAGTGCAATTTAAAAAACAGGAGGAAAAAATGGATAATTTACAGCTTAAAACACCCGCTGCAGGTGATACGGCGGCGGTCATGCACACAAACAGGGGAGATATAAAGATTTTGCTTTTCGGGGAAAAAGCGCCTAAAGCCGTGGAAAACTTTACCACACATGCGAAAAACGGTTATTATAACGGCTTGAAGTTTCACCGCGTAATCAACGATTTTATGATTCAGGGCGGTGACCCGCTCGGCAACGGAACCGGCGGCGAATCCATATGGGGCAAAAGCTTTGAGGATGAATTTACTCCGGAGCTGCATAATCTCAGAGGCGCGCTTTCTATGGCGAATTCCGGGCCGAATACCAACGGGAGTCAGTTTTTTATTGTTCAGGCGAAAAGCGTTTCAGACAGCTTAATAGAGCAGATGAAAGACATGAAAGACGGAAGTTTCCCTGAAGCGGTAATAGAAGCCTACCGTGAGAACGGCGGAACACCATGGCTTGATTACCGGCATACGGTTTTCGGTCAGGTATATGAGGGAATGGATGTGGTTGATTTAATTGCGGCTTCAGAAACCGGCGTATACGATGAACCGCTTGAGGATATAATCATAGAGTCTGTTGATATAATTACGCTTTAAAGCAAAAACGGGCGCGAAGCTAAGCGCCCGTTTTTTATAGACTTAACGGGTGATAATATATATAAATACGGTACTGATTATTTGCATAATTTGCCGATACAGGAATAATATGATTGCATTTTCGCCTTTCTTGTAGTAATATAGTAGCATAAGTTTCATTTTCGTATCATTTAACTATGCTCAAGAGGTTAAATAATGAATAGAAAAAAGTATATATTTGAAAAACTGATCCTGAATTTTCTGAAGGCTTTGATATCCTGTCTTTTTGCCGGCGGTGCGATTTACTGCTGGTTAAATTATTTCAATCAGGAAACGCCTATGCCGTACTACCGTCTCGGCAACTATTTTTTGTTTGCTCTCGTATTGGCGTCTTATGTGTTTATCGCTAAAATATACGGCGCTTTTCAGATAGGGACAAGCACCGCGACAGACGTTGCGTTTTCTCAGGTTATATCGGTATTTATCTGGC
>USHL01000095.1 GCA_900554525.1 uncultured Oscillospiraceae bacterium
GGGTAACCCCGCCCTCGCGGCCGAAATACTCCTTATACTTTATAATTCTGCGGACAAGCTCATCGGCAGTATACTCTGTGCCCGCCGATGCTTTCCACGTTTCGGGATTATGGCAGCAGCCGCAGCGCAGCGGGCAGCCCTGCATAAAGACCACAAACCGCACGCCCGGTCCGTCGAGCGTGCCGAGGGTCTGCAATGAGGAAACCCTGCCGCTCCGCGCGGCAGTTTGATTTTTACGTTCACCCGCAGTATAAAAAATCTTTTCCAATTACATCGCCTCGTGGAAGGTGCGGCTTATAACCTCACGCTGCTGCTCGCGCGAAAGCTTATGGAAGTTGACCGCGTAGCCCGAAACGCGTATCGTGAGGTTCGGATACGCCGACGGGTCGTTATAAGCCTCAATAAGCGTTTCACGGTTAAGCACATTCACATTGATGTGGTGCGCGTTCTTGGCAAAATATCCGTCCAGCACCGAAACAAGGTTGCTTACACGCTCCTCCGCGGTTCTGCCGAGAGTATCGGGAGTTATCGAGAAGGTATTTGAAATACCGTCGCGGCAGTCGTCATAGCTTATTTTTGCCACCGAGTTGAGCGACGCCAAAGCACCGTTTTCCTCACGGTTGTGCATCGGATTCGCGCCCGGAGCAAACGGAGTCCCAGCTTTCCTGCCGTCAGGCGTAGCGCCGGTATGCCTGCCGTACATCACATTTGAGGTTATGGTAAGCACCGAAAGGGTATGCTCAGCGTTTCTGTAAGCCGGAGTCTTTCTGAGCTCGGTTATCATCATATGGGTCATTTCACGGGCAATACTGTCCACACGGTCGTCGTCATTGCCGAATTTCGGGAAATCTCCCTTGGTCTCAAAATCCACTATATATCCGTTCTCATCACGTATCGGGCGGACATCGGCGTATTTTACCGCGCTCAAAGAATCGGCGATTACCGAAAGACCGGCCACTCCGAAAGCCATAAAGCGATGTACGTCGGTATCGTGCAGTGCCATCTGCGATTTCTCATATGCATATTTATCGTGCATAAAATGAATGATATTCATCGTATTAACATAGAGCTTCGCCAGCCATCCTGCATATTCCTTTACGCGGGCCATAACCTCATCGTAATCGAGCTTGTCCCCCGCCAGCACCGGCTTCTGCGGACCGATATGTATTCCGCTTGTCGTATCGCAGCCGCCGTTTATCGCGACAAGCAGCAGCTTGGCAAGATTGCAGCGGGCGCCGAAGAACTGCATCTGCTTGCCTATCCTCATTGCCGAAACACAGCAGGCTATGGCATAGTCGTCGCCGTAGATCGGGCGCATGATATCGTCGTTTTCATACTGTATTGAATCTGTATCTACCGAAACCTTAGCGCAGTATTTCTTAAAGCTTTCCGGCAGCTTCTGCGACCAGAGTATGGTGAGATTCGGTTCCGGCGAGGAACCGAGGGTATAAAGGGTATTGAGTATACGGTAGCTGCTCTTGGTAACAAGTGTGCGGCCGTCCTCGCCGACACCGCCCACGCTCTCGGTAATCCACATCGGGTCGCCGCCGAACAGCTCGTTGTACTCAGGTGTGCGCAGATGCCGCGCTATGCGGAGCTTCATAACAAAATCGTCTATCAGCTCCTGCGCCGCAGATTCGCTCAATATACCGTTTTTCAGGTCGCGTTCGATATAAATATCAAAAAACGTGCTGACGCGCCCGAGCGACATCGCCGCGCCGTTCTGCTCCTTTATAGCGGCAAGATATCCGAAATATGTCCACTGTATCGCCTCGTGCGCGTCCCTGGCCGGGGCGCTTATGTCACAGCCGTACATTGCCGCCATATCCTTCATATAGCCGAGAAATGCAATCTGCCGGTAAAGCTCCTCGGCAAGCTTTATCTTTTCATCGCTGAAATCGCCGTTCTGCAGCGCCGCCTTGTCCTTTTTCTTTTCTTCGATAAGGCGGTCTATGCCGTAAAGAGCTACACGGCGGTAATCGCCGATTATGCGGCCGCGGCCGTAAGCGTCCGGCAGACCCGTTATTATGTGGCAGCGTCTCGC
Organism: uncultured Oscillospiraceae bacterium; assembly: GCA_900554525.1. Classification (GTDB taxonomy): domain Bacteria; phylum Bacillota; class Clostridia; order Oscillospirales; family Acutalibacteraceae; genus UBA737. The sequence goes on from USHL01000095.1 coordinate 2,045, forward strand.
CAGACGCATTTCGTCGGTATAGGCACGGAATACTCCGTCGTTATGGGTCGTTCTGTAACGGAACTCATCCTCTATTTTGCTGCTGAGCTTATAGCCGTAAGCCTCGCAGGCCTGCCTCGCCATACGCATGCCGCCGAACGGATTGACACCGCGCTTTAAAGGACGGTTTGTCTGCATACCTACTATAAGCTCTTTATCCTTATCAATATATCCCGGCTCATAGCTGGTGAGCGAGGAAACGGTGGCGGTATCGATATCCAGCACGCCGCCGAACTGCCGCTCCACCTCAAACAGTGAGTTGAGCCTGCCCATCAGCTCGCGTGTACGCTTTGTCGCGCCCGTGAGAAAGCTTTCGTCACCGGTATATTCCTTATAGTTGCGCTGGATAAAATCACGGACATTGATTTCCTCCTGCCATATCCCACCGTTAAAGCCGTTCCAGTTTTCATGCGTCATACATATTCTCCCCCTTGCAGTGATAAAAACGGGCAATCCAGCTTATTAAGCTGAATTGCCCAGACGGTCGGCTGATTTATGCCGTGCTCCCCTATGGTATACCATATATTCCGTCAGTCACACGGCCGTTCAACTATATATTGATTTTACACTCTTATAAAAGTTTTGTCAAGACAGATTTTTTAATTATTTTCCTTTCTTTTTTGTGCAAACATCCAGTTCCACATTTCGTCATCCGCAAAGGTGGGAGTCCAGGAATCGTGCTGACGGTCCGGATAAACCGTTATTTTGGCATTTCCGCCGTTCCGGTTGATCGCCGCCACCATTTTAACCGATTCTTCCGGCAGGACGGTACTGTCAAGAGCGCCATGGAACGCCCATACGGGAATATCCTTAAGCCTCGACGCGTTCCAGTACATACCTCCGCCGCAGACAGGCACCGCCGCTGCAAACCATTCGGGACGCGACATCAGCACCTGCCATAGCGTATAACCGCCCATGCTTGAGCCTGCGGCATAGATACGGTTAATATCGACATCGTCGCGGTTGCGCATTACATCAATAAATTCAAGTAAAACATCGAAAAGTTCAAACCAGGTATCACAATGGCACTGAGGCGCTGCACAAACCGCCTTTACAGCGCGGCCGCGCTCTATTTCGCCCATCGGACCGGTCATAGCTATTTTTTTAAGCTCGTCGCCGCGTCCTCCGGAGCCGTGAATGTATATAAAGAGCGGAAGCTTTTCTTTGCTTTCAGGGACATATTCGAGATATTTCAGATATTCCCCCGGGCGTCCGGCAGATTCAAAACGCTTTTCAGTAAATTTCATATATTTTGCTCCTTTTGCTTTTTATCCCAGAAATCCATATACATCTTCCAGTCATAAGGCGTGATGCAATGGTCTGCGGTTTTCATATGATAACCGATGCTGCCGTCGTGATAAGCAGTGTTCGCCTCTATCGGCTCATCAGGCAGAACCGCTCCCTTTATTCCGTAAAACTTTTCATAAACTCCGCTTGCCTCACGGCAGGAAAGTCTTTCGTTCAGCGGATCGGCCCAGTCGTCACGGCTGCAGCTTTCTATATACACAAGCCGCGGGGCTATAAGAGCTATAAGCATATGCTGGTCGACCGGCAGCATTTCCTCGTGCCGGTTATAACGGCGGAAATTTTCACAGAACCAGTCGGTGCGGTTTATATCGGCTATATGCTCGCCGGTTTTGCCCCGCAGCACCGACGCACCCATACAGCCCGAAGCATTTGACACCGCCATAGCGAAACGCGTATCGTTGGCGGCGCACCAGAGAGCGGTCTTTCCGCCGCGGGAATGACCACCGACCGACACATGCGACAAATCGATATCTCCGTCGGTTTCAAGATAATCCATAACGCGCGACGCGCCCCAGCCCCAGGCGGAAATAGTTGCCCAGTCATCGCCGCGCCGGGCCTCGCGCGCGGGGCCAAGCACACGGTAAACCCCTTCACGGTAATCGGAATTACTGTCGAAATCCGGGCAGATCCCGCTCGTATACATTACGAACACCGCATATCCGCGCGCGGTTATATCAAGCACAGGAACATATTCGCATTCGGGGTCATTTTTTAGGTCGCAGTTTTTTTCTTCAAACTCGTGCATTATGTAAACAAACGCCGGAACCTTTTTGCCAACAGAAGGCACGAATCCCAGCACCTTAAAGGAATAACCTGAAAAAGAGATTATGATTTCCTTCATAACCACCGCTCTTCCGGCATAACCTTCGTTTTTACGTACTTCAAAGCTGAGGTCAATCGGGCGGCCTATCGGCGCGCGGCCGTATACATGCTCGGTAAAAAGCGCCCTTATCTCCTCCCGGCGGAAGCTTTCCCACTTTTCTTCGGTATCTATCTTTTCACCGCTTATCGAAGTAAATAAATCCGGAAAAACCATATAAACAACTCCGCTGCATAAAAGTTTTTATAATTCTATCACAGCCTTGAAGTCAAAGTCAATAAGTATGCCGAAAAATATATTTGAAATCACGGGCTTAATATGGTAAAATTAAAGCACTATTCATCAAAGGGGATAAATTTATGAAAACCGTAATTTCCGTCATAGGAAAGGACGCCGTCGGAATTATTGCCAAGGTAAGCGCCGTCTGCGCCGAATGCAACGCCAATATCGTGGATATAACCCAGTCGGTCCTGCAGGATATGTTCGTGATGGTAATGCTCACCGAAATCTCGGAGCTTAACTGCCCGTTCAACGATTTTTCAGAAAAAATGAAAGCTCTCGGCACTGACAGAGGATTAGACATCCGCGTTATGCACGAGGATATTTTTAATTCAATGCACCGTATATAAAGAGGAGATCCCGCCATGCTGAACATCAAAGACATAATGGAAACCATAAATATGATTTCCGAGGAAAACCTCGACATACGCACCGTCACCATGGGAATCTCTCTTCTGGACTGCGCCGATTCCGACGCCGGGGCCGCCTGCGGCAAGCTTTATGAGAAAATCACCCGCCTTGCGGGAAAGCTCGTAAAAACCGGCGAAGACATAGAACGCGAATACGGTATCCCGATTATCAATAAAAGAATATCGGTCACCCCGATAGCGATGCTTGCCGCCGCTTCGGGCGGCGACCCCGTGTTATATGCAAAGGCGCTCCAGCGCGCGACAGACGCTACCGGAGTGAACTTCATCGGCGGCTATTCCGCACTGGTGCACAAAGGCTTTTCGGCAGGGGACCTTGCGCTTATCCGTTCAATTCCGGAGGCGCTGTCGGTCACGGAAAATATCTGCTCATCGGTTAATATCGGCTCGACCAAATCCGGTATAAATATGGACGCCGTAAAGCTCATGGGCGAAATCGTCCGCCGGACCGCCGAGATAACCGCCGACCGCGACTGCATAGGCTGCGCCAAGCTGGTTGTTTTCTGCAACGCGGTAGAGGATAACCCGTTTATGGCGGGCGCGTTCCACGGAGTAGGCGAGCCTGACTGCGTGATACACGTCGGCGTTTCCGGCCCGGGCGTAGTTCAGGCGGCGCTTAAAAAATGCCCCGACGGCGACCTGGGTCAGCTTGCCGAGATAATAAAGCGCACCGCCTTCAAAATCACCCGTATGGGTCAGCTGGTAGGCACCGAAGCCTCAAAGCGGCTCGGAGTGCCCTTCGGCATCGTCGACCTTTCCCTCGCCCCCACCCCTGCCGTCGGCGATTCGGTGGCTCACATATTAGAGGAGATGGGGCTTGAAACCTGCGGAATACACGGCACTACCGCCGCGCTGGCGCTTTTAAACGACGCGGTTAAAAAGGGCGGCGTAATGGATTCTTCTTATGTGGGAGGTCTTTCGGGCGCCTTTATCCCGGTCACGGAGGACGCGGGAATGATAAACGCCGCGCGTTCGGGCGACCTGCTGCTTGAAAAATTAGAGGCTATGACCGCCGTTTGCTCGGTCGGCCTTGAT
>USHL01000096.1 GCA_900554525.1 uncultured Oscillospiraceae bacterium
TAAAAGAGCTCCATGCCTATTTTTACAAAGGGCTTTACATCGGTGAATTTGTCAAGAAAATTGAAAACCTCGTCCCGGCCTGCAAAATCGCAGGCGATGATTACATCCTTTCCCATCAGTGCGCTCCTCCTATAATATCGCTTAAATTTTTGATTCCGTATTTTTCCATAGCGGCAGGCAGACTGTCGATTATTTTTTTGCAGGCGAACGGCTCGACAAGATTTGCCGCGCCTACCTCAACCGCCGATGCGCCGGCCAGCATCATTTCGATAACATCCTCGGCGGAGGAAAGTCCGCCCATCCCGATTATCGGTATTTTAACTGCCTCATAGACCTGGTAAACCATTCTCAGCGCTACCGGCTTTACGGCAGGGCCGGAAAATCCGCCCATTTTGTTGGCAAGCACCGGCTTTTTGGTTTTAAGGTCTATGCGCATGCCTAAAAGTGTATTTATAAGGCTTAAACCGTCGGCGCCGGAGTCTTCGCAGGCCTTGGCGATTTCGGTAATGTCGGTCACGTTAGGGGAAAGCTTTATAAATACCGGCTTTTTGGTAACGGCCTTTACCGCTTTGGTGACTTCGGCTGCGTTTTTGGCGCCGGTGCCGAAAGCAAGCCCTCCGCCGTGGACGTTGGGGCAGGAAATATTTACCTCGAACCAGCCTATCTGTTCCTCGCTGTCAAGACGTTCACAGGTATAAGCGTAGTCTTCGACCGAAAATCCGCTGATATTGGCCATTACAGGCTTATGAAAATGCTTTTTAAGCTTCGGCAGCTCTTCCGAGATTACCTTTTCCACCCCCGGGTTTTGCAGGCCTACCGAGTTGAGCATTCCCTCAGAGCATTCGGCGATTCTCGGCGTCGGGTTGCCGAAACGCTCTTCGCGGGTGGTGCCCTTGAAGGAAAAGGTTCCGAGGCAGTTTATATCGTATAATTCGGCGAATTCATAGCCGTAGCCGAAGGTGCCGCTGGCGGGGATAACCGGATTGTCGAGGGTGATACCGCATAAATCCACCTTTATATTTACCATACGATTTCCTCCCTTTCTAAGACCGGACCGTCCTTGCAGATGCGCTTGGTGCCGTATTTTGTTTTGCAGGAGCAGCCCATACAGGCGCCGAAGCCGCAGCCCATGCGCTCTTCAAAGCTGTATTGGCCGCCGGTTTCGGCGACCGCTTCTATTGCCCTGAACATCGGCTCCGGTCCGCAGGTGTAGAAATAATCGTAGTCGGCGGTTTCCATCCCCGCGGTTACAAAGCCCTTTATGCCGTAGGAGCCGTCCGCGGTTGTGACGGTAACCGCCGCGCCGAGCTTTTTAAATTCTTCTTCGTAAAATATTTCGGATTTTGTGTTGAAGCCTAAAATGACAGACGGTTTTCTGCCGGACTTGATAAGGGCCTTGCACAGCCCGTAAAGCGGGGGAATACCCACTCCGCCGCCGATAAGCAAGGGCTTCGCGCCGCTTTTTTCGGTGTTATAGCCGTTGCCGAGGGAAAGCAGTATGTCCAGTTTTTCTTCTTTTTTAAGGCGGCTTAGGGCTTCGGTGCCGGCACCTACGGTTTTATATATTACCGTAAGCGTACCCTCTTCGCAGTCGCAGACGGATATCGGTCTTCTGAGATAAAAGCCGTCCAGCTTTATATTGATAAACTGACCGGGAGCGGTGACGGGCGAGGTGTCTCCGGCGAGGGTCATTTCGTATACGCCGGGGGCGATTTCCCGGTTGGTAAGTATTTCAAAAAAATCCTGTTTCATGATGTCCTCCTATTAAAGGATATTAGGCGGCGGGCAAAGCGCAAGACTGACGAGATACAGACGGCCGCCGCTGCGGCGGAAAAAGCCGGTAAGTTATGCGTCGATGGTCGAGATGCCGAGGGTGGTTTCTTCGAGCACGTCGAGCAGTACCTTGACGGTGTCGAGCGAGGTAAACATGGTCACATTGTTTTCAACCGCGCACTGACGTATCTCGTGTCCGTCCGAAAGTCCGCCGGAGGAGTTCATATCCCGTGTATTTATAACATAGGTCACATAGCCCTGACGTATGGCTTCGAGTATTTCCTTGCTTCCCTCGCTTATCTTTTTAAGGGCGTGGGTGCGTATGCCGTTCTGCTTTAAGAATTTTGCCGTGCCCTCGGTCGCCTGGATATTAAAGCCCATATTGTAGAAACGGCGGATCAGCGGCAGGGCTTCGGCCTTATCCTTATCGGCGATTGTGGCCAGTACCGTGCCGTAGTTCATAACGTTCATGCCGCTGGCCTTGAGCGCCTTGAAGAGGGCGCGGGTAAGTCTGTCGTCGTAGCCTATTGCCTCGCCGGTCGACTTCATTTCCGGCGACAGATAGGCGTCGAGCCCGCGGAGCTTTGAGAAAGAGAAAGCCGGAGCCTTGACATACCAGCGTTTTTTCTCGGCGGGGTAGATTTCGGTATAGCCCTGCTCCTTGAGGGAATGACCTAAGATGACTAAGGTCGCGATATCCGCAAGGCTGTAGCCCGTAGCTTTTGAAAGGAAGGGCACGGTGCGTGAGGAGCGGGGATTTACCTCGATTATAAAGACGTTTTCATTTTCATCAACTATAAACTGGATATTGTAAAGCCCGATAATTCCGATGCCGAGGCCTAATTTTTTGGTGTAGTCGAGAATGGTGTCCTTAACCTTCTGCGAAATGCTGAAGGTCGGGTAAACGCTTATCGAGTCGCCGCTGTGTATTCCGGTGCGCTCGACCAGCTCCATAATGCCGGGGACGAACACATCGGCGCCGTCGCAGATGGCGTCGACCTCCAATTCCTTGCCGGCGATGTATTTATCGACCAGCACCGGCTTATCCTCATCGATTTCAACGGCGGTGCGCAGATAGCGGCGGAGCTGGCTTTCGTCGGCGACTATCTGCATTGCCCTGCCGCCCAGAACAAAGGAGGGACGGACCAGCACCGGATAGCCGATTTCGGCGGCGGCCGCCACGCCGTCCTCGATTTTGGTTACGGCGTGGCCCTGCGGCTGGGGTATATTCAGCTTTTTAAGCACCTTTTCAAACAGGTCGCGGTTTTCGGCGCGGTCGATGGCGTCGCAGTCGGTGCCGATGATTTTAACCCCGCGGCGGTGGAGACTATCGGAAAGATTTATTGCGGTCTGACCGCCCAGAGACGCGATGACCCCGATCGGGTTTTCAAGGTGTATAATGTTCATGACATCCTCGGTGCAGAGAGGCTCGAAGTACAGCTTGTCGGAGCAGGTGTAGTCGGTCGAGACGGTCTCGGGGTTGTTGTTGATGATTATCGCCTCATAGCCCGAGCCTTTAATGGTTTTAACGGCGTGCACCGTCGAGTAGTCGAACTCGATGCCCTGCCCGATACGGATAGGACCGGAGCCGAGCACAATAATCTTCTTTTTATCGGATACTACGGATTCGTTTTCTTCCTCGTAGGTCGAATAGAAATAGGGGATATAGCTTTCAAACTCTGAGGCGCAGGTGTCTATCATTTTATAGACCGGGAACATATTGTTTTCAAGGCGGATATTGTAGATGTCTTCGCCCGAAACGCCCCAGAGCCTGCCGATAAACTCATCTGAAAAGCCCATCTTTTTTGCCTTGAAGAGCACTTCGGCACTGCCTTTATTCGCTTTAAGCTCGTTTTCCGTATGAACGATATTTTTGAGCTTTTCGAGGAAGAGCATATCTATCTTGGTGGCGTCGTATATCATTCCGAGGTCTGCCGAGCGGCGCAGCAGCTCGGTTATGGCGTAGATACGGTCGTCGGTGCCGTCGGCGATATATTTTAAAAGCTCCTCGTCGGAAAACCCGTCGAACTTCTTCATATAAAGATGGTTTACGCCGATTTCCAGCGAGCGCGCGGCCTTTAAAAGGCTTTCCTCGATTGTTCTGCCGATGCTCATAACCTCTCCGGTCGCCTTCATCTGGGTCGAAAGCTTATTGTTTGCCGAAGCAAATTTATCGAACGGGAAGCGCGGCATTTTGGAAACCACATAGTCGAGCGCCGGCTCGAACGAGGCGGGAGTGTTGGCTATCATAATTTCATCGAGCCGCATACCGACCGCTATTTTTGCCGAAACGCGGGCTATCGGGTAGCCGCTCGCCTTGGACGCCAGCGCCGACGAGCGCGAAACGCGGGGATTGACCTCGATTAAGTAATATTTGAAGGAGAGCGGGTCGAGCGCGAACTGCACGTTGCAGCCGCCCTCGATTTTAAGGGCACGGATTATCTTGAGTGCGCTGTCGCGGAGCATGTGGTATTCCTTATTGGTGAGGGTCTGGGAGGGGCAGACGACTATCGAGTCGCCGGTGTGGATACCGACCGGGTCGATGTTTTCCATATTGCAGATGGTAACGGCGGTATCGTTGGCGTCGCGCATTACCTCGTATTCGATTTCTTTGTAGCCCTTGATGCTTTTTTCCACCAAAACCTGATGAACGGGGGATAACTCCAGCGCGTTTCTGAGGATTTCGGCGCATTCCTCGGCGGTGTCGGCAAAGCCGCCGCCGGTGCCGCCCAGGGTAAAGGCGGGGCGGAGCACTACCGGATAGCCGATTTCTTCCGCTGCCGACAAACCGGCTTCAAGGGTTTCGGCGATTATAGAGGGGAGCACCGGCTCGCCTATTTCCTCGCACAGCTCCTTGAAAAGCTCGCGGTCCTCGGCGCGCTCTATGCTGCGGCTTGAGGTGCCGAGCAGCTCGGCATTGCACTCGCGCAGAACGCCCTTCTTTTCAAGCTGCATAGCAAGATTGAGCCCCGTCTGCCCGCCGATTCCGGGCACAATCGCGTCGGGGCGCTCGTAGCGGATAACCTTTGCGAGATATTCAAGGGTCAGCGGCTCCATATAGACTTTATCGGCGACCGACGTGTCGGTCATAATAGTGGCGGGATTGGAGTTGCAGAGGACTACCTCATACCCCTCTTCCTTAAGGGCGAGGCAGGCCTGCGTGCCGGCGTAGTCGAACTCGGCTGCCTGCCCGATAACGATAGGACCGGAGCCTATTACAAGTATTTTTTTGAGGTCTGTTCTTTTAGGCATTTAGTTTCCCTCCATCAAGGCGATAAAGCGGTCGAACAAATAGGCGCTGTCCTGCGGGCCGGGCGCGCTTTCGGGGTGGTACTGCACGCTGAAGATGCGGTTTTTCCCGTCGCTTACACCCTCGACCGTATTGTCTAAAATATTTATGTGTGTGATCTTAAGGCCTGTCCCCTCAAGGCTTGCGCCGTCAACGGCGTAGCTGTGATTTTGTGAGGTTATTTCGATTTTATCGGTTTCAAGATTTTTTACAGGGTGATTTCCGCCGCGGTGGCCGAATTTCAGCTTGTAGGTTCTGGCGCCGAGGGCCAGTGAAATCAGCTGGTGACCGAGGCAGATGCCGAATATCGGGTATCGGCCCTTTAAATTTCTGACCAGCTCTATAACAGGGGTCACGTCTTCGGGGTCGCCCGGGCCGTTGGAAAGGAAAATGCCGTCCGGCTTCATTTTTATGACTTCCTCGGCGGGGGTGTCGAAGGGCATTACCGTCACGTTGCAGCCGCGGGTGTTAAGGGAGCGGATTATGTTGAGCTTTATCCCGCAGTCTATCGCCACGACGTTGTATTTCGCGTTGGCGGTTCTTGAATACCAGCGCTTTTTACAGCTGACTCTGGAGACCGCGTCGTGCGGCATGGGGGTGTTTCTTATTGTTTCAAGCGCCGCCCCGGTCGGGGTATCGGCGTCGGTTATGATACCGCGCCGGCTGCCGAGATCGCGTATACTGCGGGCAAGCTTGCGGGTGTCTATTACCGAAACGCCGGGTATGCGGTATTCCTCCATAACCTCCGAAAGGGTTTTGGTGTAGCGGAAGTTGGAGGGCAGGTCGTTGTATTCCCGCACGATAAGCCCGCCTATTGTGGGCACGCGGGTTCCACTGTGCAGGGTGCCGTCGGGTTCGGTCACGCATACGCCGCGGGCCACGCTGCC
>USHL01000097.1 GCA_900554525.1 uncultured Oscillospiraceae bacterium
TATGCCATGCCCGATAATCCGTCGATAAACAGCCTGTTAAGATACTTTTTCATTTTTATTTCCCCTATTTTATTAAATTACTATTAATTATATAAGAAAATAAAAAAATTAACAATAGTGTATATAACAGTAATTTACTCAAAGAATAATATTAATTTTAGCTATTTGGAGGTACTCAATTGAAAACCATCGCTTTTTTTGATGCAAAGGCCTATGACCGTGAAAGCTTTACCCGCTTTGCAGATGAAGATATCAATATAAGATTTTTTGAAAATAAGCTTAACCGTGACACTGTAAGTATGGCTGCCTGCTGTGACGGAGTATGTGCCTTCGTAAACGACACCATAGATAAAGCTGTCATAGAAAGGCTCAGCGAATACGGAGTAGGAATTATCGCTATGCGCTGCGCGGGCTACAATAATGTGGATCTTAAGGCGGCGCGAGGCAGGGTCAGCGTTGTACGCGTCCCGGCTTATTCCCCCTATGCGGTAGCCGAGCATGCGATGGGTATGATACTTATGCTCAACCGCAAGCTGCACCGAGCATATATCCGTACACGCGACCATAACTTTTCACTTGAGGGCCTTATCGGCTTCGATATGCACGGCAAAACGGTAGGTATAATAGGGACCGGAAAAATCGGCCGCTGCTTTGCCGATGTATGCAAGGGCTTCGGTATGAATATTTTAGGCTTTGACCCTTACGAAAGCACAGAATTCTGCGGCAGCTATGTTACGCTCGACGAGCTTCTCGAGACCAGCGATATAATTTCGCTTCACTGCCCGCTCACCAAGGAAAACCGGCACCTTATCAATGAAACTACTATCGAAAAGCTGAAGCCGGGGGCTTATATAGTAAATACCTCCCGTGGTTTGCTTATCGATACACAAGCGCTTATAAACGGACTTAAATCGGGCAAGGTAGGCGCGGCAGGGCTTGATGTCTACGAAGAGGAGACCGCGCTGTTTTTTGAGGACTATTCCGACGAAATAATCCGTGACGATACTCTTTCAACACTGATATCAATGCCTAATGTCATAGTAACCTCGCATCAGGCTTTTCTGACCCGTGAAGCGCTCGACTCTATCGCACAAACCACTATACAAAATCTCCGGGACTTTTTTGCCGGTAATAAGCTTAAAAATGAAATCAGTGTTTAAGCGTTGTTTTTTCGGCTCCGCCGTGGTATAATTCTAATCGGTGATGATCATGACAAGAATTTATATAGTACGCCATTGCGAGGCTATCGGCAACCTTAAAAGACTTTTTCAGGGCACCTCTGATTTTGACATCAGTGAAACCGGAGCAAAGCAGCTTGAATTTCTGGCAAAGAGATTCAAAAGCATCGGGCTGGACAAGGTTTATACCAGTCCGCTTATCAGGGCAAGAAAAACCGCTCTTGCGCTCATCGGCGACAAGCAGCTTGAGCCTGTTGACTGCGACGGACTCCGCGAGCTTTACGGCGGAATTGTCGAGGGAAAACCTTTCAGAGAAACCTTTGAATCAATTCCGGGGCTTGCAGACATCTGGGACAACCATCCGCAGGACTTCGCACCCGAAGGCGGAGAAACCATGCGCTCTGCTTATAAACGCATATGGGAAACCGTAAAACAAATAGCCGAAGACAATCCCGAAAAAACCGTCGCCTGCGCCACCCACGGCGGAGTAACACGCTGCCTTCTCTGCCGTATTTTAAAGGGCGATATTTCCAAGCTTAAGGAAATGCCGTGGAGTGAAAACACAGCCGTAACACTGCTTGAATTTGATAACGCGCTTAACCCTTCGGTCGTTTACTGCAATGATGTTTCTCATTTACCCAAGGAATACCTGCCTGTACGAAACCGGCTTTCTTCATTTATGGGCGGTGAGCGCCAATGATAATAATGTCGGTTGATCTCGGAAAAGCGCGCACCGGCATAGCCGTTTCGGATATCGGCGAAAGTTTCGCCTTTCCGAAATCGGTAATCAACGAATATAACACCGAAAGACTGATAGAAAAAATATCCGCAGCCGCCGCTGAATACGGCGCAGAGCTTATAGTTGCGGGATACCCCAGAAATATGGACGGCAGTCAAGGCGCCAGAGCAGCCGAATGCGAAAACATAGCGAAAGAAATAGAAAAAACGAGCGGTATAAAAACCGAGCTATGGGACGAACGCTGTACCACAATATCGGCTCATACCGCTCTCAATTATACCGACACCCGCGGGAAAAAACGCAAAAACGTAATAGATGCAGTGGCGGCAGTAATTATTCTCGAAGACTATTTGAAGTTTCGCAAAAACAGCCTTAAAACAAATTAAAACAAAAGCCGGACGCAAAACGTCCGGCTTCTATTATTAAGTATCTATTTCTTCATAATATATTCATCGATCGCTTTGGCTGCGGTTTTGCCTGCACCCATCGCGAGGATTACGGTAGCGGCTCCGGTAACGGCGTCACCTCCGGCGTAAACTCCCTGCTTAGTAGTTTCGCCGGTTTCTTCATTAACGATGATTCCGCCGCGGCGATTCACCTCAAGCCCCTCAGTTGTAGACTTGATAAGCGGATTCGGAGAGGTACCGATAGACATTATTACGCAGTCTGCGTCTATTGCAAACTCACTGCCCTCTACCGCAACGGGACGCGCTCTGCCTGATTCATCCGGCTCGGAAAGCTCCATCTGCTGGCAGACTATGCTCTTTACCCAGCCGTCTTCACCTTCGATTTTAACGGGATTGGTGAGAAATTTAAAGGCTATTCCCTCTTCCATAGCATGCTCAACCTCTTCACGGCGGGCAGGAAGCTCATGCTCTGTGCGGCGGTAAACTACCGTAACGTCGGCGCCGAGGCGCTTGGCAGTCCTCGCCGCGTCCATCGCAACGTTTCCTCCGCCCACGACTATCGCCTTTTTAGTATGCATTATTGGGGTATCGCTATCGTCCTTGTAGGCTTTCATAAGGTTATTTCTGGTCAGAAACTCATTTGCGGAATAAACTCCGCAAAGCTCTTCACCGTCAATACCCATAAAACGCGGAAGTCCCGCGCCGGAACCGATAAACACAGCTTCATAACCCATATCAAAAAGCTCATCTACTGTTATTGTCTTGCCGATTATAACATTTGTATCAATCTCAACGCCTAGCGCTTTAAGAGTATCGACTTCTTTTTCGACTATCTTCTTAGGCAAGCGGAACTCGGGTATACCGTAAACCAGCACGCCGCCGGCAGTATGAAGGGCTTCAAAGACCGAGACCTTATAGCCTTTTTTCGCAAGATCTCCGGCGCAGGTAAGACCCGACGGTCCGGAGCCGACCACAGCGACCTTATGGCCGTTTGACTCGGCAGGAGTAACCGTGCCTGAATTATGCTCGTTATGCCAATCTGCTACAAAGCGTTCAAGGCGTCCTATACCGACCGGCTCACCCTTAATACCTCTGACGCATTTGGATTCACACTGAGTTTCCTGAGGACAGACGCGGCCGCACACCGCAGGTAAGCTTGACGACTGCGCAATTATCTGATACGCCGCCTCAAAATCCCCCTCTTTAACCTTTTCGATAAAGGCAGGAATATGGATATTAACGGGACAGCCCGAAACACAGGGCATATTCTTGCAGTTAAGACAGCGCATCGCTTCGTCTATCGCGGTTTCCTCGCTGTAGCCGAGAGCCACTTCGTTAAAGTTGGCGGCTCTGACCTTTGCGTCCTGCACCGGCATTTCATTCTTCTTAAGACTCATATTGGCTGCCATTATTCCGCCTCCTTTTTAAAAAGATTGCAGGTTTCCTCATATTTATGGCGTTCAAAGCCGCGGTACATAGCGCCGCGCTTCATCGCTTCGTCAAAATCAACCTCAAATCCGTCAAAATCCGGACCGTCTACACAGGCGAATTTAACCTTTCCGCCGACCGTAAGGCGGCATCCGCCGCACATTCCGGTACCGTCTATCATTATCGGATTCATTGATACCACTGTTTTTATTCCGGCCTGCTTTGTTTCGGCAACTACAAATTTCATCATAATCAGCGGACCTATTGCAATGACCTCATCATAGTTTTCACCTGATGCTATGGCTTTGCGCAAAGGCTCGGTAACTACTCCCTTTGTACCGTATGAGCCGTCGTCGGTCATTATTTCAAGCCTTTCAGACGCCGCGGCAAATTCATCCTCAAGTATAACCAGATCCTTTGAGCGGAAACCGATAATTGAATGTACCTCGCAGCCGCTTTCGTGCAGCTTCTGCGCTACCGGCAATGCTATTGCACAGCCAACGCCTCCGCCTACGACGCAGACCTTTTTAAGACCGTCGGTTTCGGTTGCCTTTCCGAGCGGTCCTGCAAAATCGCTGATAAAATCGCCTGCATTTTTATGACTCAGCTTTTCGGTTGTAGCGCCTACTATCTGAAAAATTATGCGCACCGTACCCTTTTCACGGTCATACCCGGCCACCGTAAGAGGAATACGTTCTCCGTCGCCGTCGACACGCAGAATTATAAACTGCCCCGGCTGCGCCTTGGCTGCAATAAGCGGCGCTTCTATATCCATAAGCATAACCGTAGGATTAAGAATACGTTTATTAACAATTTTAAACAAATATATCTTCCTTTCAAAATCAGCGCCCCCGCAGATACGAAGACGCTGAAAAACAGAATTATCAGAAATCTACCTCGGTGCCGTAATAGGTACACTTGAACAGCTTGGACATAATTTCCGGAGTTATTTCTCGCGGGTTGGAGCCGGTGCAGGCATCGCCGACGGCATTTACTGCTATTTCGTCGACCTTGGCAAGGAATTCACTTTCTTCGATTCCGAATTCCTTTAAGGTATGCGGAATATTAAGCTCGGTGTTCATATCGTCTATGAGCTTGCAGAGATTCTCTATCAGAGCCTTATTGCTGTTTCCTGCAAGACCCAGCATTCTTGCGATATCTGCGTATCTTTCGGCTGCTCTCTGATCATGAGCGTTGTATTTGATTACATAAGGCAGATAAATGGCATTTGCACAGCCGTGCGGTAAATGCTGATCCTTCATAGCACCCTCGTGGAAAGCGGCACCTGTCTTATGCGCCATAGAATGTACTATACCGAGAAGTGCATTGGAAAATGCCATACCTGCAAGGCACTGTGCATCGTGCATATGGGCACGGGATTCTTTATTGCCTTTATAAGATGAGGGCAGATAAGCGGTAACCATCTCAATAGCCTTCATCGCAAGTGCGTCGGTATAGCTGTTGGCAACCGTTGAAACATAAGCCTCAATGGCATGGGTAAGCGCGTCCATACCGGTGTGTGCAGTAAGCTTCTGAGGCATAGTATATGCAAGCTCAGGGTCAACGATAGCTACATCCGGAGTGATGTTAAAGTCGGCCAGAGGATACTTTATACCTTTTGAGTAATCTGTAATTACAGAAAATGCAGTAACCTCGGTAGCAGTGCCGGATGTTGAGGAAATTGCGCAGAATTTAGCTTTCGTTCTGAGTTCAGGGAAATTAAAGGGGATGCAGAGCGATTCAAAGGTAATATCGGGATATTCATAGAACGCCCACATAGCCTTTGCCGCGTCGATCGGAGAACCGCCGCCGATAGCAACAATCCAGTCCGGCTCAAATTTACGCATAGCCTCGGCGCCGCGCATTACGGTTTCAACCGACGGATCCGGCTCTACGCCTTCAAAAAGCTCAACTTCCATTCCGGCCTCTTTAAGATAAGCTACAGCTTTATCAAGGAAACCAAAACGTTTCATCGAACCGCCGCCGACAACTACAATCGCGCGTTTGCCCTTTAAATTCTTAAGATTTTCCATTGCGTTTTCGCCAAAATACAAATCTCTGGGTAAAGTGAATCTTGCCAT
>USHL01000098.1 GCA_900554525.1 uncultured Oscillospiraceae bacterium
ATATTCCCGGCTCTACAGTCATTATCATTCCCGGCTCCAGCGGAGTTTCACATAATGTATTGCAGGCAGGCGATTCATGTATCTCAAGACCGACGCTGTGACCGAGACCATGTCCGAAGCAGCCGCCGTAGCCCGCATCGGCTATTAGCGAACGTGCCGCCGCATCCACATCGCGGCACACCGCGCCCGGCCGAATCTGTTCAAACGCTGCTTCCTGGGCACGCAGTACCGTTTCATATACTTCCTTCTGCCGCTCGCAAACACTTCCGACCGCCACGGTACGGGTCATATCGGAACGGTAGCCTCCGCATACGGCGCCGTAGTCCATAGTTACGAAATCACCTTTTTCGATAAGCTTATCCGTCGGAACCCCGTGCGGCAGAGAAGAATTTTTTCCGGAGACCGCAATAAAATCAAACGCAGTGCCCTCGCTTCCCTCACGGCGCATAAAAAATTCCATATCGAGGGCTATTTGCTTTTCCGAAATACCGGGTCTTATTTTTCCGAGTATATAACCGAAAGCGTCATCGGTAATTCGCTGAGCGGCTTTAATACAGGCTATTTCCTCTTTGGATTTAACGCTGCGCTGCCGCAAAATAAGCTGCTGCACCCTTCCGTCATCACTTATCTCGATTCCGGGAAGCTTATCACGTAAATCGGCAAGCTTGGATATGCTTACATATTCAGTCTCGAGAAAAACGGTCTTAACATGTTTAGCAGAAAATATTTTTCCGAGCTGCTCATATAGCCGGCCGAACAAGGTAACCCTACAGCATTTTACCTTTGATGCCGCCGCCTCGTAATATCTGAAATCCACCAAAAGCTCCGCACTGTCCTGCGTTACCGCAAGATATCCCGCCGAGGACGGAAAGCCGGTATAATAAAGCCGATTTATATCGGAAATAATAAGGGCCGCCTCGCCGTCATTCAGTTCCGACTGCAGGCGTAAAATCCGTTCGTTTATCATTGCATTTACCTTTCTTTCTCGTTTTTATTCTGAAGTTGTTCATGTCCTCCGCCGCCTCGCCCGAAAGCAGCATAACCGCCGTGACATTAATGCAGAGCATTATACCGTTAAAAAATGCCGAAAGCCGCCAAGCAGTATCTACACGGCAGAGAGCACCCGCGATACAGACCAGCGGATAGAACGCCGTAAAAAATCTTCTCCCGGTTTTTCCGAAGACAAAGCCGGAACATACAGAACCGTAATAACCCCAGCCTATCACGCTTGAAATTCCGAAAAGAATCATCATAACCCCTATAAGCCCGGAAGACCAGCTTCCGTAAAGAGTTGAAAACGCCGACTGTACAAGCTCGGTTGAAGCAGTACGGCCGTAGCTTATCTCTGTACCGCTGCAAAGAACGACCAATGCGGTAAGTGTGCATATAACGACGGTATCGGCAAATACCTCAAAAACTCCGTAAAGGCTTTGCCGAACCCCTTCCTCATTTTCAGCCGCCGCATGCGCCATAGCCGAAGTGCCGAGACCCGCCTCATTTGAAAAGACGCCGCGCGAGGCTCCCGCCATAACCACCGCCGGCAGAGAACCCACCAGCCCGCCGGTAACTGCCGACGGATTAAAAGCACCTTTTATTATCATTATAAACGCTTCTTTTAAAAAATCAATATTAACTAACAGTATACCCAAAGAAAGAATTATGTATACTGCCGCCATAAACGGCACTATCTTTTCGGTAAACATACCTATACGCTTTGACCCGCCTATCAGTACAAATGCTGTGAGCACCGCAAATGCCGCTCCGACCGCAAAGCGTATATAATAATTTTCCGCCACAGAGGTCACGGCGGCATTGGTCTGGGTAAGATTTCCGCTACATATCACCGCGAATATACCGACAACTGCAAAAAGAAAGGCGAGCGGCGCAAATGCGGCCGAAAGCCCGTTTTTTATATAATACATCGGGCCGCCGCGGTATTCACCGTCCGCCCTTTCACGATATTTAAGGGAAAGTATTATTTCCGCGACCTTTACACACATTCCGAGCAGAGCGCTCACCCACATCCAAAATACCGCGCCCGCGCCGCCCAGTGATATAGCTCCCGCCACCCCGGCAATATTACCGGTTCCAACCGTCGCCGAAAGCGCCGTGCAGGCAGACTGGAAAGGTGAAACACCGCCGGCTTTTTTCTTTCTTGAAAAAATTCCGCCGAGCGCCTGCGATATCGCGGCAGGAAGATATCTGAACTGAAAAAAACGGCTTTTAAAAGTCAGATATATGCCGCAGAAGATTAAAAAAACAAACGGCAGTATGCCGGAAATGAAATTTTCAAGCCATAACAAAATATCAGTCATATATGCCTCCCTCATTCAAGGATATTACTTACAGCCGAGTTTTATGATAATTCACACAATATTACTATTGTTTATTCGACAAAAATATTGTATAATATTTTATGTATACGATTACGGAGGAAAATCTTTTTGGAGCATATAGTTTATCTCGACAACAGCTCTACCACAAAGCCCTGCGGCAGAGCAGTCAAATATATGAACGAGGCGCTGGAAAAATACTGGGGAAATCCCTCTTCCCTGCATACGCTCGGAATGGAGGCGGAAATCGCCGTCAGCTCTGCGCGCAAAGCAGCGGCAAAATCAATCGGTGCCCGCGCCGATGAAATTATTTTTACCGGCAGCGGTACCGAAGCCAACAACACCGCCCTGCTCACGGCACTTCGCGGAAAAGCCCGAGGCGGCAGAATCATCACTACCTCAATAGAGCATCCGTCGGTTCTTGAAACCGTGAAGCGGCTTGAAAATGAGGGCTTTGAGGTTATACGCCTGAAACCCCGTCCCGACGGTAAAATTGAGCTTAAGGCGCTTGAAGAATGCCTGACTGCTGACACGGTTATGGCAAGCATTATGCTTGTCAACAACGAAATAGGCGCTATACAGCCGATAGCCGAGGCTGTTAGAATCGTAAAAGCGGCCGCACCGAGAGCACTGTTTCACTGCGATGCCGTTCAAGGCTACGGAAAGCTGCCGATGGACGTCAAAAAATCAGGCGTCGACCTTATGACAGCCAGCGCGCATAAGATACACGGTCCTAAAGGAATAGGCTTTTTATTTGTGAAAAAAGGCACCGCGCTTTCACCTCTTATTACCGGCGGCGGTCAGGAAAATGGACTTCGCTCAGGAACGGAGCCGGTTCCGCTCATCTGCGGCTTCAAAGGTGCCATAGAAGAACTTCCCGTACTCTCGGAGCAGTATGACCGTCAGTCAGAGCTTAACGCTTATGCAAGAACGCTCCTTTCAAAATGCGGGGGCCTGGTATTCAATTCACCAGATGACGCACTCCCCTATATTCTCAATATATCGCTGCCGGGCTATCGTTCAGAAACCCTTTTGCATTTTCTTGAACGCAAAGGCATTTTTGTCTCAAGCGGGAGCGCCTGTGCGAAAGGCGCGGGCAGCTATGTTTTAAAGGAAATAGGTCTTGACCGACGCAGAACAGACGGTGCGCTTCGTATAAGCTTCAGCCGTGACAATACAAAAGAAGACGTTGAGCGGCTTTACTCAGCCCTTTGCGAGGCGGTAAAGCAGCTCAGAAAGGCAGATTAAATGAAAGAAATAATACTTATAAAAAACGGCGAGCTGGCGCTCAAGGGCCTGAACCGCTGTAATTTTGAGGATATACTGATAAAAAATATACGCCGCAGATTAAAGGATATCGGTAAAGTCAGCGTCCGCAAGGCGCAGTCCGCAATATACATAGAGCCTGAAGAAGACGGCTACGATTTTGAAGAGGCGCTCAGGCGCGTAAAAAAGATATTCGGCATAGCGGCTTTCAGCCGCGCCTGTGTCTGTGAAAAAACAATCGGGGACATACTTTCAAAAGCCACTGAATATCTTAGTTCTGTAATGGAAAACATAAAAACGTTTAAGGTTGAGGCAAAACGAGCCGACAAACGCTTTCCTCTCACCTCCCCGCAGATCTGCGCCGAGCTGGGGGCGGCTCTGCTCAAAAAATATCCTCACCTTTCTGTTGATGTGCATAATCCGGACCGCATTGTTTACGTCGAGATACGTGATTACGCCGCGTATGTCAGAGCCGAACAGCTCCACGGGGCGGGAGGTCTGCCGGTAGGTACTGCCGGAAATGCCTCTGTACTGATATCCGGCGGTATCGACAGCCCGGTCGCGGCCTGGATGATGGCAAAACGCGGTCTTCGTCTCAATGCCGTTCATTTTGCGAGCCCTCCCTACACCAGTCCGCGCGCCGAATTAAAAGTCCGCACTCTGCTTTCCAAGGTAGCTGAATACAGCGGCACGGTAAATTTGGCGATTGTACCCTTTACCGAAATTCAGGACGAAATCGCTAAAAACTGTCCGGAAGATTATTTTACCCTCATAATGCGCAGAATGATGATGCGCATAGCAGAAAGGCTGGCGCGGAAAAACGGAAGTCTCGCGCTCATTACGGGCGAAAGCCTCGGTCAGGTTGCGAGTCAGACCCTGCACGCCCTTGTCACCACCGACAGTGTAATAGATATGCCGGTTCTGCGCCCGCTTATCGGTATGGATAAGGAAGAAATAATAAAAATATCTCGCGCTATCGATACCTTTGAAACCTCTGTCCTGCCTTATGAGGACTGCTGTACCGTTTTTACCCCGCGTCATCCGAAAACGCGTCCGACTCTCGACGGCTGCGCCGAGGCGGAAGCAAAGCTTGATATCTGCACACTTACAGAAAAGGCCGTACGTGAAACCGAATTTTCTTTTATAGACTGAGGAAGCGTTAAAAAATGGACAAAAATATTTCTTTTCTCGCCGAGCATCTTATCAGGCTGCTCGATGAAAAATCCCTGAAAATTGCTGCTGCGGAATCCTGCACCGGCGGTCTTTTGTCGGCATATCTTACCTCCGTTCCGGGCGTGTCCTCCGTGTTTGAGCTCGGCATTACCTCTTACTCCTGCCGCATCAAGCACAGCGTGTTAGGCGTTGAATCCGAAACTCTCGAACACTGCGGCGCAATAAGCCAAGATACCGCGGCTCAGATGGCGGAAAACATTAAACGCATTTCAGGCGCGGACATAGGCATTTCGGTCACGGGGGCAGCGGGGCCCGACGGTTCCGAGGGACATGCGCCGGGACTTGTATATATCGCGGCGTCTTTCAGCGGAAACACGCGTATCAAAAAGCTTGACATAGAACCTCTCGGCAGAGAGCATGTACGCGGTCAGGCAGTAAAAGAAGTATTAAAGCTTGCTATTGAATGTGCGAAGGAAGTTTGAAATGAATCACGCAAAACCGAGAAAAACATTTAAAGAAAGAATGTACGGGCTTTATTTATCTTATATACCAAACCGACGGGATAACATAAAGCAAATCATAATCAAGGTATTTTTTCTGGTCTCGCTTACCGTACTGATAATCTCATCTGTCTATCTCACAAATTATTTTCTTACCGCTAACCGGCAGGACAGTATAATAAACGATTCACGCGAGATATGGCACAGCGCGCTTAACGACAGCGCCGATGCCGTAAACAAGCCAAGCGAAGATGTCAACGCCCTTATGCTCAAAGAAAATTCCGATTATAAGGGCTGGATTACAATCAGCAACACCAAGGTTGACAATCCTATCTATCAGACCGACAATAACGATTTTTACCTTAACCATAACCAGCAGAAGAAAAAAAGCGCCTACGGCGCCCTCTTCTTTG
>USHL01000099.1 GCA_900554525.1 uncultured Oscillospiraceae bacterium
CCGGACACATAGAGTTGTCCCCGGTCTGGTGCAACCTCTCCGACCTGATAGATGAAAGTTGCACCGAATGCCAGCCCAACGTACCTGAAGGCGTAACGCTCAAGAAACGCTACCCGGCAACTCCCAACCTGATAAAGCAAGATCCGATGCGCATCAAGCAGGTTTTGAGCAACCTCATATCGAATGCACTGAAAAATACCGTACAGGGCTATGTCGAAATTTCGTACGAGACGACACCGTCCGAAACAAGAATAAGCGTTTCCGACACAGGGCGCGGAATCCCTGAGGAAAAGCTCGGCATAATATTTGCCGGTAAGATTGGGCACCTCGAAAAGAACGGTCGATTCAACTGCGTCGCTGTCCACGGTACCTATCTGCTCTACCACGGGAGCGGATTCCGATGAGCTTTCACTTTGCAGCGTGTCGTCTTTTTTGAAAACGCTGTCCCTGAACACCGTAAAGACAAGTACCGCAGCAATTGCAAGACATACTGCCGCTGTGCATGCCGAAGAAATTATGACATATTTCGCCGAGCCGCCGGATTTCTTTTCTTTTTTAGCGGGCTCACTCTTTTCACGGGAAGCCGGAGCACTCTTTACCTGTGGCTGAGAGGTCTCTCCGTATACCAGCTCGTTCTTAAAAGCTTCGATATTCTCGGTTCTGTCATAAGGCATTACCTGCAAGCCGTTCGCCAATGCGGAAAGCACGTGGCGCGGCAGTTCTTCTGCAAATTTGGCGGGTATTGTCATCGAATCGTTATCTACCCTATGCGGCGCCTCGGGAGGCACAGTACCGATAAGCACACAGAAAAGCGTTGCACACAACCCATAGACATCTGTATACGAATCGGTGTGCAGCCCTTCAAATCCGTACTGCTCTACAGCCGCAAACCCCGGAAATATTTCCGGATTTATTTCGCCCTCGGCAAGCCGAAGCTTTTTGATTCCGTAGCCTGAAATTCTAAGCTTTCCGTCGCGCCCGACCAATACGGTATCAACCGAAATTCCGCCGTGGATTATACCTTCGTCATTCATTCCCTTGACCGTATCTATAAGCGGCAGAAAAAGCGGCCTTGCCTGCTCCCATTTCAGTGTTCCGCCGTTTTTGGCAAGAAATTCACGCATAGTTATTGTGGATATCCTTTTGCTTACGGAATACACCGTGCCGTTTTCCTCAAAAACATCGGTAACCGGAATAAGAGCCGGGAGTTCGGAACTCATAATACTGCGGTTTATATCAAGGAACTCCATCAAGCCCTCGTTAAAGGTATATTCGCCGCCCTTAATCATAGAAACGGTTTTATCCGGATTTCTCGCAGCAAAATTCTGCGGGAAATACTCCTCTATATTTATAACGGAATCATTGCCGTTATCCCAGCCTATATAAGTTATACCTTCGCCGTTCTGTGATTTGGCCCTGCCGATAAGATAACGGTCCCTTAAAGTAAAGCCAACGGGCAGGCAGTCCGACGGATTCTGAGCCGCTGAATCGCCGCCGCATATAGGGCATATCCTTTCGCCGCCGTTATCGTTCATACAATCCGGGCAAAGTCTTTCGGTATTTAACATAAACAGCCTCCGGAACATAGTTTTGTATTTATTAATTATACCACACTTGTCAAGTGGTCAGTGCAGGTTCACGTTTTACGGAGTTTATTTCATCTTCGGTATAAGAAACCGAAACCGGTTTTATAGGTATCATTTTCCTGAAAACACATGTATGGCGTTCGGTTATTCTCCTGTCTTCATGAAGCGAGCCGAAATACCAGTGCTTAAAACTGCAGGACCTGCCTATTTCCTCAAAATATCCGTTAAGCTTATTGACCCTGTCGCTGTCGCCGCGGCGCATAAGTATTGCGCTCTTGACCAGCGACGGCGGCTCATGCGTGATTATATAGTCGACTTTAAGCCCTGCCTCATCGAGTCTCTTAGCACCCTCCGCCATTTCTATCGGCGACGGTTCTTCATCGCGCCACCAATAGCCCTGCTCAAGCCGCATATCCTTATCCACGCTTTCACCTCCGCCGAAGGTAAAAAAGCTGCTGCCGTTTATTTCAAATATCTGACCGCGCATCAGATGGATAAGATTCCCTTTGATTCTGTGCACCAAGCCGCCATGCCAATAGGTAACCCGTGCTTTGCAGATAGTATCGAGATTGTCGTGCGTACCGTCGACAAATGCAGTCACAAAACGCCTGGACGCCAAAAAATCTATTACCTGCTTCTCGGTTTTATCGCCCTTGAATATGTAACCGAAATCACCGCAGACCAAAAGCACGTCACCGCTTTTCAGTTTTCTGAAGCTCTTATCATAAAGACGCTCAAGGCAACCGTGCATATCACCTGTTATGTAAACGATAGTATCCACCGCCTTTAAAATTTATACTTTAATTTTTAAAAAGTTATGGTATAATAAATATTATACTATATGTTCAGGGAGATTTCTATGCCTAAAAAGATATTTTCCATATTTTTTCTTGTTTTTTTGACAGTATCCATAATTGTGCCGTCATTTACCGCCTCAGCCTACGAGGTAACCGGCGTTGATATAACAGCCAAGGCCGGAATGCTGGTATCAATGGATACCGGCGAAATTATGTATGAGAACAACATAGACCAAAAGCTCTATCCCGCTTCCATCACCAAAATCATGACTGCAATGATAATGCTTGAAAGCGATAAATACAATCCTGACGGCAAGGTGGTTATGACCGAGTCGGTGCAGCAACTGATTTCCGGCACCGGCAGTGCTGTTTCGAATATTGAGGTCGGTGAAGAGTTCACCCAGCAGGACCTGCTTTATCAGGTAGTTATGTCCTCAGCCGGCGACTGCGCCTATCTCGCGGCGGAATTTTACGGCGGAACCGTGGAGGAATTCGTCGCAGCAATGAACGCAAAGGCCGCCGAATTAGGACTTGAAAATACTCATTACACAAACCCTGTCGGACTCCACGACCCTGAAAATTATACCACCGTGCGCGATATTTATACCCTTTCCGCCTATGCGCTCAAAAATGAAACCTTTAAAACCGTATATTCCACAAATCGCTATATAATGCCAGCGACAAATAAATCCGGCGAGCGCACACTTTCCACCACGGTGTTTTTGCTGGATCCCAACACCAATTATTATTACCAGTATGCAACCGGCGGAAAGACGGGATATACCGACGAGGCCGGCCGCTGTCTTATGAGCACCGCCTCGTATAACGGCTACAACTATATGTGTATCCTGATGAACTGCCCGCCGAATGCGGACAGGCGTTACGAATTTTTGGAAACCGCAGACCTTTACCGCTGGGCGTTCAACAATTTTTCTTTCCGAGAAGTGGCTGATTCCGAAGAGCCTGTCTGCGAAGTGCCGGTGGAGCTTTCGCTTGAAACCGATTTTTTACCGCTCTATTTTGAGAAACCTTTCGTCTCGGTGCTGCCTAATGAGGCAGACGATTCCACCATAGTAGTAAAAACTCATCTTCCCGAAGGAAGCATAGATGCTCCAATAAAAAAAGGAGATGTTATCGGGACAGCCGATATTATCTATGCTGAGCAGGTTATCGGCACGGTAAACCTCGTCGCCGGAAACGACGTGAAATCCGGCGGGTTGCTTACGGCCTTCAGATATGTCAAAAACTTTTTCAGCTCAATTTATATGAAAGTGCTGCTTGTAATTATAATTTTGCTGATACTGTTATTTATAATCTGGTGCATACGCCTGAATTACGCACGGCTTAAAAAGCGCCGTGTAAAATATATACCCTACGGCAATAAAAAAGGAGACGGAAAACATGAACATTAAAAAATTACTTGCACTGATTTTATCGGCGGTTATGCTTACGGCGCTTGCCGCCTGCGGAGAAAGCAATGCGGATACAACCGCCGGAAAGGATTCATCATCAGGTCTCAGCCAAACAGACGAAACCGCCGGGAACTACACAACCGAAAAATACGGTATTCACCATGCTGTTATAACCGTAAAGGATTACGGAGAAATAAAGCTTGAGCTGGACGGCGACACCGCACCTATAACAGTCAAAAATTTTGTTGAGCTTGCAGAAAGCGGATTTTATGACGGGCTCACCTTTCACCGCATAATGTCGGGATTTATGATACAGGGCGGAGACCCAAAAGGCAACGGCACCGGCGGCAGTAAAAATGAAATAAAGGGCGAATTTTCAGCGAACGGCATAGAAAACGATATATCCCATAAACGCGGTGTTATATCGATGGCGCGTGCTCAGGATTACGACAGTGCTTCTTCTCAGTTCTTTATCGTACATGAGGACAGCACCCACCTCGACGGACAATATGCGGCATTCGGGCACGTCACAGAAGGCATGGACATCGTAGACGCCATTGCCGAAGACGCAAATCCGATAGATAATAACGGCACTATACCGAAAGAAAA
This sequence comes from uncultured Oscillospiraceae bacterium, assembly GCA_900554525.1. Lineage (GTDB taxonomy): Bacteria > Bacillota > Clostridia > Oscillospirales > Acutalibacteraceae > UBA737. The sequence continues at coordinate 4,405 of USHL01000099.1, forward strand.
CCAGCCGGTTATTGAATCAATTAAAATCACCGATTAACGGAAAAGTGCATAAATACAAAACACAGCGCCCGATGTGAGGGCGCTGTGTTTTCTTTTCGGTACGAGCCGGCCGATAAGCCGAGTTCTGTCGTGGACGGTTATCTATCTCGACGCAGGATTGCTCCTGACGCTCATAGCCCCAGCTCGCGATGATGGGCGCCGGAACACACGATGACCGTCCGGCAGCTGTGCTCCTTGCCACCGGCCTGCACGACAAAATTACCGGCCTCGCCGCTGACGCTTTCCACAGCATCCCGGCTGTGCGTCACCGGCAAGCCTTCCAGATGGGCGGCAAACAGGTCGGCCAGCTCGTAGCCCTTGATACCCTTGGGATACCCGGGGTAGTTCTCCAGGGCCTCGGTCTGCAGGATCTGTCCTCCGGCTGCCATCTTCTCAAAAAGGATGACGGAGCAGCCGGAACGGACGAGATACAGCGCCGCCGTCACCCCGGCAGGGCCACTGCCTATGACTGCAGCATCGAAGGAGCTCATGCCAGGGCCTTGGTCTGCAGGATGTTGACGATGGCGTCCTTGTTGACGGCACCGGTCACCTGGTCGATGGCCTGGCCATTCTTGAACAGCATCAGGGTCGGGATGGCGCGGATACCGAATTTGGTGGGCGTCGCCGGGTTTTCGTCAACGTTCATCTTGACGATGCGGACCTTGCCTTCGTACTCGGCAGCCAGTTCATCGATGATGGGGCCCACAGCGCGGCAGGGACCGCACCAGGGGGCCCAGAAGTCCAGCAGGACAGGGATATCGGAATTCAGGACAACGCTATCGAAAGTGGCATCAGAAATCTGTTCGGCCATAGTGTCTCTCCTTAAAAAATAAGCAAATTCCCGTCACAGGCGGACGGATCCCGCCATCGCAGATGAGCTGCCACGGCTGCCAAAAGATTAGTTGCCTCAACCGCCACTGTCAAGACGGTGACACAAAAACGGTGACAAATATCTAGAGTTCCCGAAAAAACATATCGTCCGGGATCGCCTTGCCCCGCGGGATGGTCTCCATGCGCAGATCGTGCTGCCAGCCTTCCCTGGCGATGAGCCAGGAGGCATAGGCCACCATGGCGGCGTTGTCCGTGCACAGGGCACGGCCGGGCATGATGGTACGGCCGCCCCGTTTTTCCATCAGCTGTGCCATACGCTCACGCAGCAGACTGTTGGCGGCA
>USHL01000100.1 GCA_900554525.1 uncultured Oscillospiraceae bacterium
GTTATTGCCATACGCTCTGAAGACTGCGCAAATATACTTATAAACTAAAACAAAAGTCCCGCCCTGACGGCGGGACTTTTAATTTTTATTTTATCAGATCTCAGCAAAATACTTAATGGTACGTACCATCTGACTGGTATAGCTGTTCTCATTGTCATACCAAGAAACGACCTGAACCTGATAGGTGTCGTCGTCAATCTTAGTAACCATTGTCTGAGTAGCATCAAACAGAGAACCGTAGGTGATGCCGATGATATCGGAAGAAACAAGCTGCTCTTCGGTGTAGCCGAAAGAATCGGACGAAGCCGCTTTCATCGCAGCATTGATGCCCTCAACAGTGATATCCTTGCCCTTAACAACAGCAACAAGAATAGTAGTGGAGCCGGTCGGAACCGGAACACGCTGAGCCGAACCGATAAGCTTGCCGTTAAGCTCCGGAATAACAAGACCGATAGCCTTTGCGGCGCCGGTGGAATTCGGAACGATATTGACAGCGGCAGCACGTGCACGGCGAAGATCGCCCTTTCTGTGCGGACCGTCAAGCACCATCTGATCGCCGGTGAAAGCGTGAACGGTGGTCATAATACCGCTCTGGATCGGAGCATATTTATTAAGGGTGTCAGCCATAGGAGCAAGGCAGTTGGTGGTGCAGGAAGCGGCGGAGATGATCTGATCATCCTTTGTAAGGGTCTTTTCGTTTACGCTGTAAACGATAGTCTTCAGATCGTTGCCCGCAGGAGCCGAAATAACTACCTTCTTGGCGCCGGCATCGATATGAGCCTGTGCCTTAGCCTTAGAGGTATAAAAACCGGTGCACTCAAGAACAACGTCAACGCCGATTTCACCCCACGGAAGATCCGCAGCATTCTTTTCGGCATAGATTTTGATGGTCTTGCCGTCTACGGTGATGCTGTCCTCACCGGCAGATACGGTGTCGCCGAGAGCATATCTGCCCTGTGCGGAATCGTACTTAAGAAGATGTGCAAGCATAGCGGGGCTGGTAAGATCGTTAATTGCGACGATCTCATAGCCTTCGGCGCCGAACATCTGACGGAAAGCCAGACGGCCGATACGGCCGAAACCATTAATAGCAACTTTAACCATTGGAAATGACCTCCTAAAATTTTACTGAATATATTCTACCCCATTTACGGAGTTTTTTCAAGCTATTTGTTTAAACTTTAACAATTTTTTTAATTTTCATTTATTTTGGCATAATAAAGGTATATATGGGGGTTTCAATATGATATTTTTGCCGAATTCCGCCGACAAATATTTTGCGGCGCTGCGGCTGTATATACATCTGCGCATAATAAAATACGGAATGACAGAAAAGCATTACGAGCAATTAAAAATGCTGAATCTTGCCGAGGCGCTTTTCGCCGCCGAAAACACCGAGCCTGCCGATATTTTTGAGCTTTCCGACAATCTGATTATTGCCTCTGCGGCGCTTAAGCTTGAATACGGGCTGCATATAAAAGCCAAAATCAGCGGCAGCGGAGCCTTCAGGATTTCGAGAAAGAGTTATACCGTTCTGCTTATGGAGCTGCTCGGAGGATATCAGGACTGTGAAATTCACCTTGAAAAAAAAAGCGGCGGAGTTCTGATCAAAATACAGAACGGCAATATGACACGCCATATCCCGCCGCTTATACGGGCTATGAACGGCTATGCCTTACGGGAAAGCTTTGCCGACAATATGGTGATTTATCTGCCGCTTGACCGCTGCCCTGCCGCTCCGCCCGAAAAAACCAGGCCTGTCCATTATATTACCGACCCGTTTTCACCGGTAAATATATTTCTTTATAAATTTATTCCGCATTCCCGATAACTGCCTCAGCCGCTTTGATGCCGTCTGCCGCCGCCGACATTATCCCGCCGGCATAGCCTGCGCCCTCTCCGCATGGGTACAAGCCTTCTGCCGAAAGGCTCTGCATTCCCGCGCCGCGCAGTATCCTCACCGGTGATGAGCTGCGGGTCTCCGGAGCGGTAAGCACCGCGGACGGGTCGTCAAAGCCCGGAAGCTTTTTGCCGAGCAGAGGTATACCCGCTTTAAGACTTTCGGTTATAAACCCGGGAAACAGCCTTTCAAGCTCCGCAAAGCAGTACCCCGGCTTTACCGTAGGCTTTACCTCAGTCAGCTCAAAGGGCTTGCCGTAAACAAAGCTGCCGACGGTGGAAACCGGCACCCTGCCTTTGCCGATATTGAATGCCGCGCTTTCTATTTTTCTCTGCAGCTCACATCCGGCAAGCAGACTGTCACCCGGCAGGTCATCGGGATTTACTCCGACCAGAACCGCACTGTTTGCGTTGACGCCGTCACGCAGGCTGCGGCTCATTCCGTTTACCGCGATGCCGCCCTCCTCGCTCGAGGCATTTATGACCTCTCCGCCCGGACACATACAGAAGGTATATACTCCCCTGCCGTTTTCAAGATGCACCGCCAGCTTATAATCGGCGGCTGAAAGCGCCGGATGCCCGGCAAAGCCGCCGTACAGCGCTTTATTTATATTGCTCTGAAGATGCTCTATCCTGACGCCCATCGCAAACGGCTTGCGTTCCATAGCCGTTCCGTTTCTTTCAAGCGCGGCAAAGGTATCGCGCGCCGAATGCCCTATCGCCAGTATAAGGCTTTGACATTCAAGCTCCTGACCCGAAACGACTGCCGAGACAATACGGCCGTTTTTAACGCGTATATCCTCAAGGCGGCCGCCGAAATGCACCTCGCCGCCGAGTGAAACAATTTCACGGCGGATATTCTTTACCACCTCAACCAATATATCGGTTCCGATATGCGGCTTGGCGTCGGTCAGAATTTTCTGCGGCGCGCCGTTGGAGGCCAGTACCTCCAGCACGGTCCGGCAGCGGGGATCCTTAATCCCGGTATTCAGCTTGCCGTCGGAAAAGGTGCCTGCCCCTCCCTCACCGAACTGCACGTTGGATTCGGGATCAAGCTTTCCCGTTTTAAAAAACACATTAACATCGCGCTGACGAGTATCGGCGTCACGGCCGCGCTCGAAAACAATCGGGCGCATACCCGCACGCGCGAGAGTAAGCGCCGCAAACATACCGGCAGGACCGAAGCCCGCGACTATCGGTCTGAGCTTCGGAACGGCAGAAACCTTTTTCCATACATATTTATGAGGGTTATATAAGCTTACGTTTTTATTTTTACGAATCACTGCCGACTCGTCGCCCGTAATTCCGACAACAAGCGAACAGCATAAATATACATCGCTCTTTTTTCTGGCGTCTACCGACTTTCGGTAAAGCGACGATGAAACAATTCTTCCCAAAGGAAGTCTGAGCGCCTTTGCCGCGGCGGGTCTCAAATCCGAAAAATCCGTATCGAGCGGCAGGCGTACATTATTAATCAACAGCATTTTATCTTCTCCGCCCTGTCACTATCGAATCGGACGCCGCAAGGGCGCTCGACCACGCCCACTGAAGATTAAAGCCGCCGCAGTCACCGTCAATATCAAGTATTTCTCCTATGGCGTAAAGCCCGCGGTTATCCAGGCTCATCATTGTTCTACCGTCGAACTGACGGGTATCGAGCCCGCCGGCGGTGACCTGCGAGCTTGCAAACCCGGTAGTGCCTGTCACCTTAAAGGTCATATCCTTTATTATTGAGGCTATCCTATGCAGCTTTTCACTGTCAAGCGAGCCGGTTCTTTCACTGAGCCTTAATCCCGCAAGCTTTATTACAACCTGTCCGAGTCTTTTTTGCAGCATACCCGTAAAAAATTCCTCCAGTGTACGGGATTTAAGGTATTCGGCGCGTTTCGACAGCACCGCGCAGAGTGCGCCGTACTCTGTTTCAGGCATAAGGTCAAGACTTATTTCGCAATTATCCCTTGTGCGCGGCACCTCTCTTGAAACCTGCAGAATCGGCGGTCCTGAAAGACCGTAATCACAAAAAAGCGTTTCGCCGTATTCCGTGCGCAGGATTTCTTTTGCGGTGCGCAGCGTTACCAGAGCGTTTATTTTGACGCCTTTAAGCTGGCGCACAACTTCGGTATCGGTTTTGAGCTGAACGATGGCGGGGGTGGTTTCCACCGTATTATATCCCGCCTTTTTCATGATTCCCAGAATACTGCCGTCCGAGCCCGTTTTTTCACCGCCGGAATAAAGCCCAGCCGCCAATACTATATTATCGGCCAAAAAGCTTAAATTGCCGGCAATCACTTTATATTTCCCGTTTGAAATCTGAATATTAGTAACACGGGTTTCGGTATTCATCTTTACGCCCGACTCCTCTGCCGCAAAGCGCAGGCAGTCGACCACAGAAGAAGCCTGCAAAGACGCGGGATAGCCTTTTTCGCCCTCGAACATGAACGGCAGACCGATTTTTTCAAAGAAATCCTCGCATACAGCCGTATTGTATTTCTCAAGTGCATAACGACAGAAATCACGATTTTCGCCATGATAGCGTTCGGCAGTTATATTTCGGTTGGTTATATTACAGCGGCCGTTGCCTGTCAGGGCAAGCTTTTTCCCCACGCGCGGCAGTGCCTCGATAAGCCGTACCGAAAGTGTGCTGTCTTTCTGTTTAATCGCCACGGCAGCGCAAAGCCCCGATGCGCCTCCGCCGATTATAATCACATTGTCAATCATAGCCGTCAGTGCCGTTCCTCTGTATTTGAATATGTCTCACAAAAGCGGGCGGCAAAGGAAGCGGGCTCTCCCGCCGCATACAAATGTGAAAGGTCGCCGAAGCCGCAGCAGCGGAAATACGCCGAACCTTTCTCGCGCTCCTCGGTCACCAGCGTAGTCACCGACGAGGTCAGCGCCGTAAATCCGTGCCAAAGATTTACGGGCGATATACCGAGCAGATGCGAAAGCAAAACACACTCCACGCCGAAGTGGCAGAAAAAAAGGAGGGTGTCGTTATTGGCGTTTTCCGCACGGTAGATATTTCCGTCGCGGCGGTAGCCGTGTTTTTCGAGCAGACCGTCAAGCCCGGCGCACGCCCGCTCATATTTTTCTCTGACATTACCCGACTGCATAAGAGGTGTATCGAGCCATTTTTTCCGGTCGTAAAATTCCTCGCAGGCGGTCCAAAAGGCAGGCATAAGGTCCCAGGGAATGCGCTTTTCACCGGTATCCGGATCGATAATATATCCGTCAAATTCTCTTAACCAGTCAATGATTTCGTAATTTATACCGAGTTTTTTAAGAGACGGCGCCGCAGTATCTCTCGCCCTGCCGAGCGGTGAACAGTAAGCCGCCTTCACCTTAAGCCCCGACAGTCTTTCGGCCAGCAGCTCTGCCTCCCGCCGGCCCTTTTCCGTGAGAGTATCGTTTTCATAGTCCGGGTCGCCGTGACGTATTATCAAAAGTTTCATATCTTTTTCCTCTTTTTTTAGTTTTATATGTATGCAACCTGAATCAAAAACGGTTTGTCATATGATTTCTTTCTGACCGATGAACAGAATCTAACGTTATTAGTCTGTAAAAATGATAACATACTTTATCCTGTTTTACAAGATGATAATATACGTGCTCTTTTCAAAGCAAAAATTAAAAATCCGCTGTATA
>USHL01000101.1 GCA_900554525.1 uncultured Oscillospiraceae bacterium
AACTGACCGATACTATGGCAAAAGCGCTCGAAAAATTCAAGGTAAAGCTTGATAAGCTTTACGATTTTGAACCTGACGCGGGTCTCGGAAACGGCGGTCTCGGCCGTCTTGCCGCCTGCTTTTTAGACGCGCTTTCAACCGGCAGCTACCCGGCTATGGGCTACTGCATACGCTATGAGCTTGGAATTTTCCGCCAAAAGCTGGTGGACGGCTGGCAGACCGAAATGCCCGATTTCTGGCTGCCGGGCGGCAGTGTATGGCTCGAGCAGCGCCCTACCTCGGCGGTAGATGTCAGGTTCGACGGTAAAATTCACGAATGGTGGGACGGCAACTACCATCATATCGAGCATACCGACTATCAGACGGTGCATGCCGTTCCCTATGACCTTATGGTTGCCGGAAAAGACGGTAAGACCGTAAACGTGCTGCGGCTCTGGAGCGCCGAATGCCGTGACTTTGATATGTCGGCTTTCAATCAGGGAGATTATGTCCGTGCCATCGAGCAGCGGGCAATGACCGAAAATATTTCCAAGGTTCTCTATCCGGAGGATAACCATATGGAGGGCAAGTCTCTGCGCCTGCGCCAGCAGTACTTCCTCGTTTCCGCCTCGATACAGGACATTTTAAAGCGTCATCTCAGCCGGTACAATACTCTTGACAACCTTCCCGACAAGGCTGCCATTCATATCAACGACACCCACCCCACCCTTGCCATTCCCGAGCTTATGCGTTTCCTTTTGGATGAATGCGGATACGGCTGGGATAAAGCGTGGGATATAGTAAAAAATACCGTTGCCTATACCAACCACACCATAATGTCGGAAGCGCTTGAATGCTGGCAGGTTGATCTGATAAAGAACCGCATACCCCGCATTTACCAGATAATCAAGGAAATTGACCGCCGCTATAAAGAAGAAATTATCGCTCGCACCGGGGACCCGCATCTTGCGGACAGCACCGCCATTATAAAAAACGGTATAATCCGCATGGCAAATCTCTGTGTGGCGACCTGTCATACCGTAAACGGGGTATCCAAGCTGCACAGCAAAATACTTGTTGACGAGCTTTTCCATGACTATGCGGCAATAACTCCGGAAAAATTTACCAACGTGACCAACGGCATTGCTCACCGCCGCTGGCTCTGTCAGGCAAATCCGGCGCTTACCTCCTATCTCACCGAGCTTATCGGCGACGGCTTTGTAAAAGACGCCTCGGTTCTCGACAAGCTTTCGGCATATAAGGACGACAGCGCCGTGCTCAGCCGCCTTGCCGAGATAAAGCGTATAAATAAAGTGCGCTTTGCGGAGTACGTTAAGGAAGAATACTCCGTTTCTGTAAACCCCGATTCGATTTACGACATGCAGGTCAAAAGACTGCACGAATATAAGCGCCAGCACCTTAATGCGCTCAATATCATCGCGGAATATCTCTATCTGAAGGATAATCCCAACGCAGATTTTACCCCGAAGACCTATATCTTCGGCGCTAAGGCTGCTCCCGGATATCTCTTTGCCAAAGAAATAATCCAGATGATATACAAGCTTTCCACCATTATAGAAAACGACCGCTCGGTAAACGACAAGCTCAAGGTGATTTTCCTTGAGGATTACCGCGTAACGCTGGCCGAGCTTATGATACCCGCCGCGGATATCAGTGAACAGATATCCCTCGCTTCCACGGAAGCCAGCGGCACGGGAAATATGAAGCTTATGATGAACGGAGCCGTGACCCTCGGCACTGAGGACGGTGCCAATGTCGAAATCCACAAGGCGGTCGGAGACAAGAATATCATCATCTTCGGAATGCAGACGCCTGAAGTACTCTCCCTCCAGAAACACGGCTATTCGCCAGCGCAGTATTACAGCAACAACCTCGAGCTCAAAGCCGCTCTCGACTTTATAGGCAAAGGAATAGCGGGGCAGAACTTTGACAATATCTACAGTTCACTCAAAAACAATGACCGTTATATGGCTTTGGCCGACTTCGCCGATTACCGCAAGGCACAGCAAAAAGCGACAAAGCTTTACAATGACCGCGAAACCTGGAACAGGATGTCTCTTATGAATACAGCAAAATCCGGCATCTTCTCGGCCGACCGTTCAATCAAGGAATATGCCGACAAAATCTGGCATATAAAGCCGGTCAAGTAATATGCATTATTATCCATTTGATTCAAGAAGTCCGCTTTATAAAAGCAAATACGGAGCTTTAGCCGAAGGGGAAACCCTTCGGCTGAGGCTGCTTTTGCATAAGGACGCAAAAGTGCATTCGGTACAGCTTGTTCTGCACCGCGACGATCCGGAAAACCTGCTTTACGCCAAAATGCTTCCCGGGGGCCTGCGTGAGGATTACCGGTTTTATGAATGCGAAATTACCCTCGGCGAGGGTCTTTATTTTTATAAGTTCAAATACTCAAGCGATTACGGAGATTTTGAGGTCACGCGTTCTGAGCATTCGCTCGGCACAGTCTCGTCCGAAGGCGGCTGGTGGCAGCTTACGGTTTACGACCGCAGCTTTAAGACGCCTGACTGGCTGTCGGGCGGCATTATCTACCAGATATTTCCCGACCGTTTCTGCCGTTCAGGCGCAGAAAAAAACGACGTTCCGTCCGACCGGTTTATACAGGATGACTGGTATGCACAGCCGGAGTACCGGCAGACCGGGGAAAAGCTTGCTCTCGGCAACGATTACTACGGCGGCGACCTTAAGGGCATTGAGAAAAAGCTCGGTTATCTTGAAGAGCTCGGAGTAAGCTGTATATATCTCAACCCTATATTTGAGGCACACTCCAATCACCGCTACAACACAGCCGACTACCTTAAAATAGACCCGTCTCTCGGCACCGAAGAGGATTTGGCATCGCTTATTAAAGCTGCCGAAAAGCACGGCATATACATCATCTTAGACGGCGTTTTTTCACATACGGGAGATGACAGCCGCTATTTTAACCGTTACGGAAGGTATAATTGCTTAGGTGCATATCAGTCTGCCGAATCCGAATATTACAGCTGGTATAAATTCACCGATTATCCGAACGGCTACGCCGCATGGTGGGGGGTTCCGTCTTTGCCCGAAACCCGGGAAAACGACCTTTCATTTTCAAATTTTATCACTGGTGAAAACGGCGTTCTCAGATACTGGCTCAAAAAAGGAATACGAGGCTGGCGGCTCGATGTCGCCGACGAGTTGCCCGACGAATTTCTCGACCGGATAAGAGCGGCCGTCAAATCGGAGGGAGAAGACAATTTCCTTTTGGGCGAGGTATGGGAGGACGCAACCAACAAAATAAGCTACGGCTCCCGCCGCCGGTTCCTGCGCGGCAGACAGCTTGATTCGGTAATGAACTATCCTCTTTCGGAAGCAATAATAAAATATGTCTGCGGCGGAAACAGCCGCGAGCTTGTTGATACGGTGCTCGACATAACCGAAAATTATCCGCCGCAGGCATTAAAGCTGCTGATGAATCATATCGGCACGCATGACACCTCCCGTATACTTACCCGGCTTGCAGTAGGCGAGCCTCAGGGCGACAGAAGCCGGCAGGCAGAAAGGCAGCTTTCCGCCGAGGAATACTCCCGCGGAGCGTCTCTGTTAAGACTGGCGGCCGTTTTGCAATATACTCTGCCTGGCGTTCCGTCGCTTTATTACGGAGACGAGGCGGGTCTTACCGGCTTCGGCGATCCGTTCTGCCGCTCAGCCTACCCGTGGGGCAGAGAAGATAAGGCGCTTTTGGAATTTTATAAAAAGCTCGGACAGTTCAGAAGAAGCTGTCCCGCCTTTGACGCAGGCGAATTTATACCGGTATATGCCAATTTCGGGGATATTGTCTACATCAGGAAGAAAGGCTCCTCAGCCGCACTCATCGCCGTAAACCGCTGGCATGAGCCGTCAATAATAGATATTCCGCCGGAATTTTACGGTGCCGGGATAATTTTCGGTAATAAACCCGAAAACGGAAGACTACAATTAAATAAAGAGGATTTTGCAATTCTGCGGATTTAAAGGCGCAACCGAAAAATTCGTAAATATAATGCCGGCAGTTATAAGCCGTAATAATCCGCGCCGCACCGAACGGAGGTCGTAAACAACGGACGCTTTTACATTTATTATAGCGGTGACCGCCGCAGCGGGTATGGCCGGCACGGGTCTCGGCGGTCTTGCAGGGGCGTTATTCGGCAGAGATTCCGAAAAGCTTATCAGTCTGCTTTTAAGCTTTGCCGCCGGTGTTATGCTTTCGGTGGTCTGCTTTGATCTTATCACCGACGCGCTTTCAAAAGCCGGCCTTGTGCTTGTAATAAGCGGGGTTTTAGCGGGGTTTACGGCAGTCTATCTTTTAAACGATATTATCGACCGTGCCGCAGGTCTGCGGATTAAGTCAAAAGCTTCCGATAACCGTGTAAGACCGCACAATTCCGGAATTTCACCGGAAAGACCCGTACGAAGGCTTTTTATCGGCGGACTTATAATGGCCGCTGCAATAGCCCTGCACAATATTCCGGAGGGGATGGTGATTGGTGCCTCCTATGCCGGAAGCACCGAAACTCCGGACCGCGGAGCGCTTGCCGTCGCCGCGGTTATCGGACTTCACAATATACCGGAGGGTATGGCGGTAGCCGTTCCGCTGACCGCCGGGGGCATGAGCCGTTTTAAGGCTTTTCTGGTCACTGTGTTTACCGGCGCGCCCACCGTGCTGGGAGCCGTGCCCGGATATTTTTTAGGCGCCTTAAGTCCTTTATGGACAGCGCTGGCTTTAAGCCTTGCCTCGGGAGCGATGCTGTATGTCGTATTCGGGGAGCTGCTGCCGGATTCGGCGCTGATGTGGCGTTCAAAGCTTCCGGTATTCGCCGCCATGCTCGGCGTAACGGTCGGAATAGCAGTAATAAACATATAAAAAACGGTATCCTTAAAAGGATACCGTTTTGCGTATTACCGCTGAAGACCAGTCTATAATGGCTTCGGAAAACTCTTTGAACAGAATTTCTCCGCCGCGTTTCATGTCAAAATAATTTTGGAGTATCTGCCTTTCCTGCGGCGGCAAATAACCGGAAAGCCGGCTGTGCTTTTTTATAAACACACCGTCACGCAAATAAATCTCCGCCTGTAAAACAAACACGGCGGATTTGTAAATCAGCTTTAAGGAATCTTTATTTCTTTCATGAATAAAATTATGGACGGCGGCGTGATAAATACCGCAGGCCCCCGTTTTTACCGCGCGGCATATATCTTCACGTCCGACCAAAGCCAGCACCTTTTCAAGCGTGCCGTACAAGGGAACGGTATCGTTGCAGAACTGAAAAAGCTCGGCTTTATCCCAGGCTTCAAGCTCCGCCCTGCCCGAAACAAAGCCGCAGATTTTATCCCTTTCGGGCAGACCGTCCAGCATATTCCCGTACCTCTCAAGGTCATCCGCCGAAAGGCTTTCGAGAATAAGCACCGCGTCTATATCGCTTGTCTCCTCCGCCTCTCCGCGGCCTCGGCTGCCTTGGAGCCCTATAAACCATACCTTTTGACCGAAAGTCTCCAAAGCATCTG
>USHL01000102.1 GCA_900554525.1 uncultured Oscillospiraceae bacterium
CTATTTCAGCCATTTTTTCGAGTACCTCAGTACTGACGGATAATTCCGTTTTTTTATCTGCCATGGATTTTACCTCCGATTTTGATATTGTGCTGCTGTATGCTTTTATTATACCACATTTTTGCAATAACACAACATTTTTATTTTACCGGAACTATTTTTATATCGCCGAGCGCGATATTTGTTTCGGAGGTAACGATATCCTGTATCTGTAATGTCTGCGCGGAGGTCAGTCCGTCGGATTTTACAACTACGTTTATTCCTTTATCTCCTATGATAGCCACGGCCTTTTCAAAGCCCTTGGCCTTTAAAAGACTTTCGATATTGCTTTCGCTTTCCATATCGTCCGATATTTTTTCGATTTTGGCAAGTGCCGACTTTTTATCCTCTTCGGTGAGCTTGCTGCTTTTAAGGGTCTCTTCTATGGTTTCCTGTGCTTCCTTGCGGGTGTTTTCTCGTTCCTTTTTCACCTCGGTAAAATAGTCGAAATCCTTGCTTTCCTGCGCCTTTGCGCCTGTTTGTACCGTTTCCGACTTGCTTGAGGTGTTGCTTACGTAGGATGCTTCACCGAGATATTTTCCCGACGTCGGCGCAAATTCCATATTCAGCCATATCGCCGCCGCCAGCGCCAAAACCATTACAGTTACGGCAATCTGACTTTTTCCGAATACTTTACCTTTTTTCATAAGAGCTTCCTCCTGCAATATATACTCTTTTTGATGAGATATTCAGCGCCGCCGTGACGGCGTTTTCTATTTTTTCATTTGTCTGTAGGTCGTCGCCTCCCTCGCATACGATAGCTACGCCGCGGACCTCCGGCATTTCGGTGGTCACAAGCAGAGCCTGCTCTCCGCCGTCGGCGGATTTTACGGTGATGTAGGTCTGCTTGGATTCGCTCGAAGAGCTTTCAAGGTTGCTTTCGGTCCGGTTTTCGGAGGTGCCCTCGTTTACGTCGGCGTATGAATATCTGATGCCGCTTTCAAGGGTTATCACCACGTTGACGTTTTCGCTGCCCGTAATGCTTTTGACTATGTCGGAGATGCTGTTTTCCAACCCCGTACGGTATTCTTCAACGGAAAAGCTTTCGGTCGGAAGGGTGTTTTCTTTATCTTTTTTTTCGCCGCCGATAAAGGAGGAAATACAGATAAGAACTATCCCGGCAAGACCGACTGTCAAAAGCAGACCGGGTGACTTAAGCTTTGTTATGTATTTTTGAAGCACTTCATTCATTGATAACCTCAACCTCGTAATTTTCTGCCACGACGCCGAGTGCCTCCTTGATTTTCCGTTCCTCACAGTCCGAATAAACTATAACTTTACTAATTATTATGCTGCCGTCCTCTGATTTATCCGTACAAACTGTAATTTTTGAAAAATTAATTCCGGCGCTTTCAAGCGTATGGGCGTAAACATATTCTGCCGCGGCGGTGTCAAGCTCGGCGGTGGCCGTTTCGGGAGGGGAAAAGGCCTCCGCGTCGAACTTGGCGTTTTTCACGGTGACAGAAGCCGCGGCGATTACCGTGAGCATAAATACCAGACTCAAAACGTATTTTACCGGCTTTTGCATAGAACCGTCCGGGCAGAGCAGATAGAGAGCTCCGATAAGTATACAGCCTGTGCAGAATGCGGTTATAAATGTGGTAAAAAAATTCATTGCGTTTTACCTGCCGTTACTACTACTGTAAGTGATATGACGAACATAGCGCCGGTCAGCAGCATTATTCCTATAAGTATGGAAAACATTGCGTCAACGGCCTTGAGTATTCCCGAAATTTCCGGCAGGGAAAATAATTCCGACACACCGGAGGTTATTATCAGCACGGCGCGCCATATGATAAGCTCAAGCACCAGCGGCAGGAGAGCAGCGCAGCAGGCGACTACGCCGTAAATTCCTACCGATGATTTCAAAAGCCCCATAGAAGCCGTCACGGTGTTCAGCGCTTCGGAGAGTGCGCCGCCCGCTACCGGCACCGATGAGCCGATAATGAACTTTGCGGTCTTTACGGTGAGACTGTCTGCCGAGGCGTTGACGGCTGTCTGAATGCTCAGTATCCCGATAAATACTGTCGAGATAAATGACATAATCCAGAAGGCCAGCTTTTTTACGGTGTCGGTGATTCCGCTTTTTTTAATAAGCGGCGAGACAGAGGTGCTTATGCTCAGCGCCAGATATCCGCCCATAAGCGGCAGAACCGCGAAGTTTGATATGTAGGACACCGCCTGTGTCGCCGTGAGCAGCAGCGCACTCATAGAGGCCGAGGTGACTGCCGCGCCGGAGGAGGCGACTATCACTGCGAATATCGGTACAAAAGCCAGCATAAAAACGCTGAGCCCCTGAAGGGCGTCGACCGAGGCCGAAATCACCGAAAACACCGGAGCGGCTATGACGGCTGCCGCTGCCACGGCCGAGGCATACATTGCCGCGGAAACAGCGCTGCTTTTTTGTTCGGCGGCGCCGAGAGCTGCGGATATCAGAATTATTCCGATTATCCCAGCGCCCGCCTTTAACGGCGTTTTTGCGCCCGAAACGATAAATCCCCATATATGTTCAAAAACGTTCTCGGCCGAAAGGCGGTTGACCCATTCCGAATCCGACGGATCTATCCCGTTTTTTTCAAAATATTCCTGCGCGCCGTCCGGCAGGTTTTCTTCGATTTCCTCAGCACCGCTGATTTTGTACTGCTCGGCGTAAAAATCCTCTTCTTCGGCAAGCACCGTCACAGAAAGCAGAACAGCGAATATCGCCGCGATAACGGATATTTTTAAAAGCTTCATTTTATGAACCTCAGAGCTGTCTGCAATATGGATGATATGAGCGGCAGACTGATTATGAAAACTGCACATTTTCCGGCAAGCTCCGCTTTTGCGGCGAGTGCGTTCTGTCCGCTGTCTCGGCAGGCGTCGGCGATAAAACCGGTGATATATCCGATTCCGAGTGCTTTAAAGGCCGCTTTAAAATATTCGGTGTTGATTCCGCTTGCCTCAATCTCACTTTTCAAATAATCTATCGGGGCGGAAATACTTTTTATCACAAAGATAATTGCGATAATTCCGCCGCCAAGCACTACCGCAATGGAATATTCGGCTTTGTACTGCTTTAAAAGTATTGCAAGCACAGCGGTTATAAGGCAGACCGCTAAAATTTTAAATATATCCATGTGTTATAACCCAAAAAGATTTTTTACCGTGTCAAAGAGCTCTGCTATCGCGTTGACGATCATCAATAGCACTACCACGAGACCCGCAAGGGAGGTGAGCATTGCCTGTTCCTCGCGTCCGGAGCGTACCAGAAGCTGATGCAGTACCGTGACTATAATTCCGACCGCGGCAATTCTGAAAATAAAATCGACGTCCATTGATTTCACCTACAAAAAGAAAATACAGATAAATATTCCTCCGAGTATCCCGATGCTGTTGTAGAGCCGGCAGAGCTCTCGGCATTTTTGTTCGGCCTCGGAGCATTTTTTGGATATAAGGGAAATATAAAGCTCTGTTCGTTCGCACTCCGATTCAGTGTCAGACATTCCGATATCGCGGAAAAATTCATTGATAAGGGAAATATCGCCTTTTTCAAGCCCTGCTTCGTTTATTATAAAATCCCCGTTTTTATATACTGCAAGACCGCCGAACGACCCGTTGACCAATCTGCCGATTTCACCGGAATTCAGTCTTATGCGTTCTTTCAGGTCTTTGAGAGACCGACAGATGCGACTGAGCTTTTTATATCGCTGCTTAAGCTGCATAGATTTCATAATACCTCCCGCCGCAGATGCGGAAAAAATCATTAACAGTCCTAAAAGCTTAAACGGCAAGCTCACTGTAAAGCTCCTTTGCGGATATATATTCTAAAGGCTTCCCCGGCGCGCCCTGAAGCAGTGCGATATTTTCTACGGCCCCGCTTTCAATGAGCAGATTGGTTACCCGCCGCCTTTTAAGGTCCTCAAAATTGCCGACATGCGCGGTGGTTATTACGCTGACACCTGCCGAAAAGCTTTCACTTACACGCTTAAGCTCCTCAGCGGTGCCGATTTCATCAAAGGCCACAATATCCGGGAACATTGTTCGCACTGCAATTTCTATGCCGGAAGCTTTGTCGCGGGTCAAAAGAATGTCGCTGTTTGCTCCCAAATCGTTGGCGGCTTTACCTTCCTGACTTCCGGAAAGCTCGCCTCGGCTGTCAATGACCGCAATGCGGAAAATACGGCCGCAAAGCCCGCCTGAAAGCTGTCTTATGAGGTCGCGCAGCACAGTGGTTTTTCCGCTGCCGGGAGGCCCGGCAATAAGCAGTCCTCCTCCGGTATATCTGCGGGCAATCCTGTCTGCGGCGCCGAATATCTCGCGTGCGATTCTTATGTTTATTGAGGAAATGTCATGCATAATTCCGTTTTCGGTAAGAGTGCCGCATATGCCCGCGCGGTGTCCATGCTCCATTATTATAAATCCGTTTTTCAGCTCTTCGGCATGTGCGTATACCGAGCTGCGGCACAGGCGTTTGAAGCTTTCCTCAATATCGGAGCTTTCTGCCGTAATCAGATCGCGCGTGATATATTCGGAGGTTTGTCCGTTGTCTAAAAGAAAAACCGATTCGCCGTTTACGGTAAGTGATACCGGCAGGGAACGCCTCAGCCGTATTTCCTGTACGCGCGCCTTGACGTCAGGGGATATTCGGCGCAGGATTTTTTCCATTCTTTCGCTTACACCGTAAAGAGCGCTGTCAAACCTTTGAATGTTGTCCATTTTTTTCACCTCTGCTTAAATATATGAGAGGGTTGTCCCCGATAGAACAAAAATAAAAACGGATATGCTCCGAGCATATCCGTTTAAAGATGTATATCTTCATTTTTATAAACTGTTTTTAAAACATTATCCTTAGAAAAAATATAAATAAAATTACGATAAATAAGCGCAACACTGTCTTCTCCTTCTTTTTGGCGAATCCGGAATGCGGAATCTGCCGGCAGTTGATTTGCGCTTTTCCCGAACAGGTATGCTTCGCGTGCTTTTGTGTATATTTCTTGTTCATTATTCAAGCCTAAGCGTTCTTTCATACGCTGATTCGCATGATTGGTAACGGCTTGGAAATCAGGATGAAGAAATCCATCTTCAGCCCAGTTTTTTCGTTCGTAGGCTTGTATTTCCCGCTCTTTCGAAATTTGGGGGTCTTTTCTGTAATCGTAAGAGTTGGGCTTATTCGCAGTTTTGTTATGCTTGCCGCGCCTGTAAAATAAGATAAGGATTGTGACTGCAATTATTAATGCTGCAATAAATATGTACATAGGAATTTACTCCTTAAAAAAACTCCAAGCCGAAAGGCTTGGAGTTTCTGGAGGCACCACCCAGAATCGAACTGGGGAATAAAGGTTTTGCAGACCTCTGCCTTACCGCTTGGCTATGGTGCCGTATTGAATCGGAAAAATATAGGACGCTTAAAGCCTTTAAGCGTCCTATGGAGCGGATTACGAGGCTCGAACTCGCTACCTCCACCTTGGCAAGGTGGCGCT
>USHL01000103.1 GCA_900554525.1 uncultured Oscillospiraceae bacterium
CACAAAGGTAAAGACGGAGATCACGGCGGAGCTTAAAGAAATAACCGACGCGGCGAAAGGAATCACCGAAACCAAAAACGAGCTTAACGAAACCGACCGCAAGGCGAAAGAAACCTTTGAGCAGTATAAAAAAGAGGATATAGAAAATCTTTCTGCCGAGCTTGACAGTCTTAAAAAATCGGAGACTTCCGAAGATTCCCCGGATATTATGCAAAAGGAAATAGAGGAAATAGATCTTCTGCTTGCCCGCGGTCTTTTAAGTGACGAGGAGCTTTCAGAGCTTGATACTGAAACAAAAAAGCTTTCGGCTCTTGAGGCGCAGATAAAAAAGCTGCGTGAGTACTCCGCGGCAGAACGCATAGCAGAGCTTGACAGTCAGGCGGAGGCGTTTAAAAACGACAGGCGGAGCTATGCGGAAATCGTTTCCGCTCTTTGCGAGTATATCTCAAAGCGGACCGAGCTTGTGACAGCGGAATTTGAAATGCCGAATGTCAGCCTTACACTCTTTGAGACGGTTAAAACCACCGGCGAGTTAAAAAGCGTATTCCGCTTTGCCTACAAGGGTACGGATGTTTCATCGGTATCTCTTTCGGAGAGAACGGCGGCAGGGCTTGAGATCTCGGCGCTGGTCAGAAGGCTTACCGGTCTTAAATTTCCGGTGCTTATAGACAATACCGAAAGCATAGCCGAGTTTGACTCCTCCCGGCTTGACTGCCAGACGGTATTTCTGCGTATGGTTAAAAACACGCCGCTTTCGGTAAAGCACGTAAGCAGGGCTCCGACGGCGGACGCCCTCAAAAAAGCGTCATAAATGGGCGCGTATATTAACTTTGATCTTCTCGACACGGCAATGCTCTGCGGAATAGATATTAAGCGGAACACACTGTTTGCCGAGGAGGCCGAGGCGCGCTGTCCCTACTGCTGCGACCGGCGCTACCGTATGTATTTAAGCAGGCTCACTAATATGTTTTACTGTCATAACTGCGGCAGCGGAGGAAACGCCGTTACTTTGTACGCCGACTTTAATCCGCGCGGTTTAAGGCTTAATAATTACGAAAGCTACAAGGCGCTTTTAAACGAGCCTTCGGTAAAGCGGTACGACCTGCCGCCAATAGAAGCAAAGCCTGAGCCGCCGATACGCGCCTTAGAGGAAAGAAGCGAAATATACAGTGAATTTCTCGGGCTGTTGAGACTTGAGAAAGAGCATCTTGCCAACCTTTTAAAGCGGGGACTTGACAGCGCGAAAGCCACGGAAAATATGTATAAAAGCTTCCCGACAGACAAAGCGGAACGGCAGTGGATATGCGATATACTGTCTTCCCGCTTTGATCTTCACGGTATGCCCGGCTTTTACAGGGCTGACCGACGCTGGAAAGCGGTCGGACAGAAAAGCGGCATTCTTATTCCGGTACGAAACAGGGACGGTTTAATACAGGGTCTTCAGATCCGTTTTGACTCTCCGCCGATAAAGCAGATGACAAACGCGTTCGGTGAGCAGACCGAGAAAAAAGACGGGCGCTTCCGCTGGTTTTCCACTGCCGGCAGAGGATTTCCGGACGGCACCGGAATTACAAGCTACATACATGTAACCGGCGATGTAACAAGCGACACCATTTACCTTACGGAGGGCGGACTCAAAGCGGACGTGGCAAGCCATTTGTCCGGCGGCAGGCTGTTCATAGGGCTGACAGGGGTTCAGAATGTGCGGTATTTAAAGGAAGTAATCACTTCCCTGCACCCTAAAAGAATAGTAGAGTGCGTGGATATGGATATCCGTACAAACCCGCAGGTGCAGAAAGCGCAGTCAAAAATTCAGGCAATCTGCACCCCGCTCTGCGAAGAGTACAAGCGCTTTTTCTGGCCTGCCGATCAGAAGGGAATTGACGATTTCTTGCTTTTTAAGAAACTTAAAAAAGAATATGAGAAAAAGATCAAGGAGGAAAACAAAAATGTCTGAAACCTTTAATATCCGCATCGAGGAAACTGTGGCGGAGGATTTCCCCGTTAAGGCGGAAAGTCCCGAAGACGCGGTGCTTAAAGCGAAAAAACTTTATTTTAACGGCTTGCTCGTTTTAGAACCCGGCACGGTGATACAAAGACGCATAGAGTGTACCGGTTCATCTCCTCAAATTGCCGAAGATTTTTAAATATTCCAATACATATAACGGAGGTTAAATTATGTTTGAGCCCTGCAAGACAGACGCGATGTTAAATTCAACCGGAAAGAAGCAGAAGGTATTCATTGTTAAATACGACGACATAAATCACTGCAAGGCAATTATTGACAACAAGCTCTGCACGGCGGTTTACAATCCCTTTTCCGGACTTTTCTATGTTGACGATAAATTCGGAGTAATTGATTATATTGAGCCGCAGGACATTAAAAACGGTGAAGCGGACAGTAAATGAGGTTTACGGCATGAAAGACACAAAAGAATATATTTATTCCTTAAAACGAAGGCTCATTAGCTTTAAAAATCATATGAGCGCAGTCGGTTTTATCACTCATTTATCGGGCAGAGCGAAGGAAGACCGGATAATAGAAATTTCGGCTTTCCCTGACAGCTCTTCCGAAACAGAAGGAAAGACAGCCCTCTTTAACAGGATTGCCGCCGCGGTTTATGAAAGCAGAGATTTACTGAAGAAAAGCATTCTTAACTGCAGCGTAAACTCATACGGCTTTGTATCTGTCACCTTAAACCTTAAAAAAGTCTCCCCCGCACTGCAAAAGCGGCTTAATCTCGATATGCTTTTTGACGGGACTTTTCCTGTCACCCGATGCTGTTACTGCGGCTGTTATTATCTGACATATGATATGTATACATACCGTGACAACGCAGGCTGTGTGGGAAGGTCTTACGAATGCGTGTCGTGCAGAAGTATGGAAAAAGAAGACGTATTCCGGATCTATGAGCTTTCAAACAAGCAAGACATTGAAAAAGCAAAAAGGTACCAGTTCGCTTTGCTGTGATACAGATCATTATTACACTATCGGGTAAACACAAAATATTTACGGGAGGAAAAAATATGTCTGAAATGCGGTCTTATATAGGAGTAAACGAAGGAAGCGGCGGAATCATAGGCAAGCTTCTGTATTATTCCACATCAAATATCCTGATACCAAAAAACACATTCGCCGAGCTCGGAAAAGCTTTTAATCTGCCGAAGATAAAACCGTCGCGGGAATCGCCGGCAAGCGCATACCGTTACGCGACAACCGCGCTTAAAGAGCGCGTCGTGAATAAGGACGCGTCCGGCACGCATATTTACAGAATATACTGCCGCGACAACAAACAGGATACCGGGAAAGTTATATGCCGCGAGCTTGTAAAGGAAACGCTTAACTCCACTACAAACAATTACAAAAAGCTCGCCAATATAGTCTTTGACCGCGGTACGGAGGAAATGTATTACGACAATATCGAATACGATACGGACGTTGACGCGGAAAGCTATTGCCGGCAGGCGCTCACGCTGTTTGAACGGTTCAGGAACTGCTACAATTCCGACCATGTAGATTCGGTTCTGCAGGCGCTTCTTTATAAAATGCAGGCTGTGAAAATAAACATACACGGAAATCTGTATTTTATTCCGAAGCCCCAGCTGCCGCTTCTCAATGTTTTTGAGGACTATATAGAAGCCCTTTCAAAAAACAATCTGAACAGCGGAAATGTTTCCTCAAACAGTATGTTTGTAGCCGACGATGAAAAACAGCGTGAAAAAATGGCGGCAGAGTTCTATGAAAACTACCGCCGTGATATTGAGCTTTATGAAGAACGTATACAGCATTTCATTGACAACAGCTGTACCTCTGATGCAGTTATTTCCCGCTGGCTTAAAAAAATAGAGGCGCTTCAGCAGAAGAAAAACACGTACGAGCAGGTATTAAAACGCCAGCTTGACAGTCTTGACAGAGATTTTGCTCTCTTGCAGATGCAGTCTGAAGAGCTGTCCGTTAGAGCCGGCAAAAGCCAGATAAAAATGCCTTTAGCTGCATAAAAAAACACCGTCTGTCCCTCTCGGGATAGGCGGTGATGTTTATTTAACAGGATAAACCCCTCTTAAATATTTTTCGACCTCGGTAACAAAAAGGCGTGCATTTTTAAGCTGTGCGGTTACTTCTTCTTTTGAAATAATATAGAAATCGTCGTAGTCGCTGCCCTGTCTTACTTCAACCAACCCGTCAATAATTTCAGACAGTTCCTTAGGGTTTGGTAAAATTTCCGTTTTCAGATAACGTCTCCTGAACTCTGCGATTATTCCCGAATGTTTCTTTGAATCAAAACCGTCAAGCGCCAGAACAGCACGCATTGCAGAAAAGACAGCATAATATGAACGGTTCGCAACCGTCTTATAGTCTCCGATTTTTAAAATCTCATCGGCATAATCAAGACGCTCGGCCGCAATTCCGATACGGAGTTTTGAAATTGAAATCTGCTCATCAGACGGCAATTCTCACGCCCTCCTTTAACACAGACTGATAAAACGGCAATACATTTTTATACTGTTCAAATGTCTTTTTATCCTTGAGCGTCGCTGTAATAACAATATCATTTTCCAGTCCGAGTTCACTCGTAACCCTGATGATCGGTCTTTTATACCTGAACAGATCCTCGCGGTTCACATCGGCAATTATCATTATATCGATATCCGAAGCATCATCATAATCGCCGCGGGCATATGAGCCGTACAAAATAACCGACTGCAGATCATCACCGAATGTATCTTTAGCGGCGGCGGCTACCTCGTTCAGTATTTGGTTAAGCTTGCTCTGCGAACACACGAAAATCATCTCCTTACTGTTATATTATACCCTTAAAAAAATGAAAGGTCAATTATTTATTGACTTTAAAGCTTCCTTAACTCATCGATTATATTCTCGACAATGCGAAGCATTTCGGGCGAAAGGGTGCGCAGCTTTTCAGAGAAAATAAGCATATCCTTATCCACAATGTCCCCGGTCAGCAGATAATCCGCGCTTACTTCAAGCGCCTTCGCCAGCTTGATGACATTTTCCGGGCGCATCGCGCGTTTTCCGGATTCGGCGTATGATACAAACTGCGGAGTAAGGTCGCCCTTCTCTGCCAGTGTCTCCTGCGTCATACCAAGTTTCTTCCGGCGCTCGGTTATTCTTTTTCCTATTTCGATAAGATTTATTTCGTCTGCGGTCATTATATCGCCACCCCTCTTTTTGTTTAATTATATCCACAACCAAATAATTTTTAATCGCTTGTTGTTGATTTATATACACAGTATGCGATATAATAAACAAAAAATGATTGGGGTTTTATTTATGAAAGAAATAACTGCCTGCTTCACAGGACACAGAAGTTTACCTGATGACAAATTAAATCAATTATCCGAAACACTGAAAGCAACGATATGCGAAGCGTATAATAAAGGCTATCGCTGTTTCTGCTCAGGCGGAGCGATCGGTTTTGATTTACTCGCCGCTGAGGCTGTT
>USHL01000104.1 GCA_900554525.1 uncultured Oscillospiraceae bacterium
CATTATACCAAAAGGTCTGAGAGGTTCTCAACTTTCATTTAAGTTTACAATACGTGATAAATAAAAAGGAGAACGGTAATGGATTACAGAAGATTCGGAAATACGGTGATCGCGCGTCTTGACCGCGGCGAAGAGATACTTGAAAAACTAAAAGAGCTTTCCCTTAAGGAAAATATAAAGCTTGCTTCGGTAAGCGCGCTGGGCGCGGTCGGAGACTTTACGGCGGGAGTTTTTAAAACCTCTGAGAAAAAGTATTATTCGAACAGCTTTTCGGGAGATTATGAAATAGTTTCTCTCACAGGGACGGTAAGCACTATGAACGGCGAATACTACGCGCATCTGCATATGAGCGCGGGAGATGCAAGCGGCGCGGTATTCGGCGGGCATCTCAACCGAGCGGTAATAAGTGCAACCTGTGAAATGGTGATAAATATAATTGACGGTAAAGTCGGCCGTAAATTCGATGCCGATACGGGGCTTAACCTGTTTGAGTTTTAAAAAAAGCACCTGCCGGGGTTTATCCAGCAGGTGTTCTCTGTTTATCGGCTTAATTTTAATATCTCATATGAAGGCTATTCAATAGGTTCAAAATCTTCGGCCCCGTGCTTGCAGAGGGGGCAGATAAAATCCGGCGGAAGCGTGTCTCCCTCATAGACATATCCGCAGATTTTGCATACATATCCTTTTATCTTTTTCTGAGGCTTTGGCTTTACATTGTCGAAGTAATACTGATATGTCATGGAGGAGATATCGGAAAGTACTTTTGCCTCGGTTACTTCTGCGAAAAATTCGGTATGCGTGCCGCAGTCGCGGGTGTCAATTACCTTGCCGGAAAGCAGTGCGTTGACCGAATCCGTAAGATAAAGCAGACCGTTTTCACTGCGGGCGGTATCACCGAAGCCTGAAAATTTATCGGTATCTTTACCGCTTGCAAAGCCGAAGCGTTTGAAGGTTTCAAATTTTGCGTCGGCGGAAAGCACGCTGACGTTGAAAAGACCAGTATCCAGTATCATATCGTGAGTGAAATTGGCTTTATTTACTGCGATTGAAATTTGTTTTGGATTATCGGTTATCTGCGTCACGGTATTTATTATACAGCCGTTGTCCTTATTTTCACGCTTTGCGGACAGTACAAAAAGACCGTAGCTTAATTTGAACATTGCGTTAGATTCAATCATATTGATACTCCTTTACAGCTTTATGCTTATTTCTCCCGAGGAAAGGGCTTCTTCGCCTCCGCCGTCATATCTGACAAGCAGGCGGCAGTCTTCATCTATTCCGAGAGCCAGCGCCGGGTAAGCACCGCCGTTTTTAAGAACGGTTATCCGTCTGCCGGGTACGATACAGTGCGAGCGGTATGAGTTGATGTAGGTTTTATCCGAAAGGCTAAGGTAGTATTTCATAAATCTTTTGATAATTTCGGCTGCCAAACGGTTTTTAAGACCGGCCTGCTTTTCGGGGAATACGGCTCCGGCTATGCTTTCTATTTCTTCGGGAAATCCTCCGGGCGGTTCATATACGTTAAGACCTATCCCGAGTACGGCATAATCAAGACCGCCGCTTTCAATGTCGACAGATGCCTCGGTAAGTATTCCGCAGACCTTTCTGCCGTTTAAAAGAACATCATTGACCCATTTGATCTCCGCTTTTTTGCCGCTCAGATATTCTATGGCCTCGCACACGGCTGCTGCGGCTGCGGTGGTTATGTGGACGGCGTCACCGGTCAAAAGCTTCGGCCTCAGAAGCAGGCTCATATAGATGCCGCTGTCCGCCGGAGAAACAAAGCTCCTCGTAAAACGTCCCTTCCCTGCGGTTTGCTCAAGCGCGAAAAGCACCGTTCCCTCGGGTTTGCCGCCTGCGGCTAGCCCCTTTAATACAGTATTGGTGGATTCGGCGGTTTTTAATACGGTTATTTCGGTATGATACGGTTCGTCCGCAAGCAGGGCGGCGATATCGTTTCCGACAATAAGGTCGCTTTCCGCCGAAAGACGGTAGCCCTTATTTGTGACGGCTTCTATTGCAAAGCCGTCGTTTCTCAGCGACATTACGGCCTTGCAGACAGCTGAACGGCTTACGCCGAGCATACGGGCCGCTTCCTCGCCGGAAAGAAACTCCCCGCCGCACTTTCTTAAAAGCGGCAGTAAATCTGATTTTACAGACAATTCAGCACTTCCTTCAGCCGCTTGTCAGCATTTTTAAGAGTCTTCGGCAGCGGCAGACCGGAGACAGAGAGTTATACCGTACGTTATTTTACATTAGATGACTGCGGCTGTTTCAAGCGCCGCCTTTATCATTTCATTAAAGGAGCTTTGACGTTCTTCGGCGGAGGTTGCCTCACCGGTTACCAGCGAATCCGAAACAGTCAGCAGTGCCAGCGCCCGCTTTCCGGCGCGCGCCGCGTTCATATAGAGCGCCGCGGCTTCCATTTCAACCGCCAGTACTCCCATTTTAGACCAGGCCAAAAGCGGTTTTTTGTAATCGGGAAGACCGTCAAGGTCTCCGTAAAAGCGGTCGCTTGACAGTACGTTGCCTACGTGACAACGAAAGCCCGCTGCCTCGCATACCGCAAGGCAGGATGAAAGCAGGCTGTAATCAGCGATAGGCGAAAAGTCACCTGGCAGATTGAACTGCTTTGAATAATTGGAGTCGGTGCAGGCGGCCTGCGCCAGCACAAGATCTCTTATTTTGACATTTGCGCTGTATGAGCCGGCCGAGCCTACGCGTATTATATTTTCGACTCCGAAAAAGTTGAACAGCTCATATGAATATATTCCTATCGATGGCATTCCCATTCCGCTTGCCATAACCGATACTTTTTTGCCTTTGTAAAGGCCTGTATAGCCTTTAACGCCCCGGACGTCGTTGACGAGCCGTGCGTTTTCAAGGAAGCTTTCTGCGATATACTGTGAACGGCAGGGATCTCCCGGCATAAGCACGGTTTCGGCGAAATCTCCGCGGGATGCGTTTATATGCGGTGTAGGTATCATAATTTTCCGCCTTTCTTTGGCACATTATAGGTTTGTCTCATATACTGTACTGTAAAAAATACAATTATTAAGGTGGTTTATATATGGAACGCAGACTTCCGAGCCCCATAGTAAATGAAGAAGATTTAAAGCTTTACGAGGATTATTTGAATGACCGCGGCTGCAACAGACAAAACAGTCAGGACACAGCCGATACGGGCGGCTGCGGATACGAGGTATGGGTAGAAAATGACAGTCAAATACCTGTGAGCGCGTCGGCAGGGACAATGCTGCCCCGGAATCTTTCCGACGGTAACTTTATGCCGGGATATCTGAAAAATCATATCGGCAAGCTTATAAGGGTAGAATCGCTTATCGGCGGCAGTCTTGAACGCCGTACCGGAACGCTGATGCAGGTAGGCGCGGATTTTATCGTTATAAAGCTTTGCGAAACCTGCGCGAGCCTGGTATGCGAGGCGGGGTCTATAAAGTATATCACGATAGTTCACGACAATGACCTGCGCGGCAAGACGGGATTATTTTAAAAAGCCGTTTACGATTTGCTCCTCGGCCTGCTGTTCGGTAAGCCCTAATGTCATAAGCTTGATGAGCTGGTCGCCCGCTATTTTGCCTATTGCCGCCTCATGAATCAGCGAGGCGTCGACGCTGTTGGCTGTGATTTCGGGTACGGCGCTGACCTGCGCGTTATCCATAATTATGGCGTCGCATTCGGAATGTCCGTTACATATGCCGTTGCCGTTGATTTTGGAAAAAAAGCGCTGTACGGAATTATCCTTGGCGACAGAACGCGAAACCACATTGGCGCTTGAGTTTTCACCGTCGAGATCGACCGTAAAGTCGGTCTCGGCGGTTTGCCGTCCGTGTGTCATTATCTTTTCGTGTATTATAAATGTGGCGCTGTCGGCAAGGCGGGCCTTGGTAACACGCTTGGTAGAGTCGATGCCTTTTATCTGGCTTGAATCCATTTCCATGTACCCGCCCTCGGCTATATTGACGACGGTGGTCGGATTCATTGTATTTTCACCGCTGCCGTCTCCTTCGCCGTAATGCTTTTCGATATATCTTACTTTGGCGTTTTTTCCGACAAAAAAGGTGTGTATACCGTCATGTCTCGCTTCGTTTTCGCCGCAGTTGTGTATGCCGCATCCGGCGATGATGGTGACATCGGCGCCGTCGCCGATAATAAAATCGTTGTACACGAGATCGGTAAGACCCGTTTCGCTTATGATAACGGGAATATGCACGGTCTCGTTTTTGGTTCCCGGTTTTATAATTATATCAATACCGGGGCGGTCGTTTTTTGTTCTGATATCGATGTTTTCGGTTACATGCCGGTCGGCAAGCGCGCCGTTGGAACGGATGTTATAGGCTCCGTCGGCGGTAGCTCCCATATCGGCGATTATTTTTAAAAGCTCAAGCTCGGTACTGTTCATAAACGCGCCTCCCTGTCTTCTGCGGGCAGCATCCGGCAGCCGGGGTCCGGGCGGCCGAGCAGCTCCGGCAGGATGTCTTTCTTTGCGCCCTCCGCCTTTACTTCTCCGTTTGCGACCACGATTACCTTATCTGCTATATTGAGTATACGCTCCTGATGCGAAATAATGATTATTGAGCCGCCTGAATTTCTGCGCATATTTTCAAAAACATGTATGAGGTTGCCGAAGCTCCAGAGATCTATGCCCGCCTCAGGCTCGTCAAATAGGGATACCTTGGTGGAACGGGCAAGAACGGTGGCGATTTCGATGCGCTTGAGCTCGCCGCCCGAAAGCGAGGAGTTGACCTCGCGGCTGATGTAATCCCTTGCGCATAAGCCTACCTGCGAAAGGTAATCGCAGGCCTCGTTTATACCGATATTTTTGCCTGTGGCAAGGCTTATAAGGTCGTGCACCGTTATGCCCTTGAAGTGGACAGGCTGCTGAAATGCGAAGCTTATTCCTTTGCGTGCCCGTTCGGTGACCGAGAGGGAGGTGATATCCTCGCCGTCAAGCAGTATCTGACCAGATGCAGGTTTGAAAATTCCCGCGATTATTTTGGCAAGCGTGGATTTTCCGCCGCCGTTCGGTCCGGTGATTACCGTAAAGCTGCTGCCTATTTTAACGCTTATATTTTTCAAAATTTCCTTTTCGCCGCTTTCGGTTTCGGCGCTGAAGGAAATATTTTTAAGCTCTAACATATTTTCCTCCGTTTTCAACTTTCTTTTACTAATATGATACCTTTTTTTGCCCGAAAAATCAACAGTTTAATTGATTATTGATTCGGTTTGTGGTATAATCAACCGGAAACAGACGGAGTGATAAAATGGATATTTTAAAAAAACTGACAGAAGAATTTTCGCTTAAGCCTTTTCAGGTTGAAAACACGGTAAAGCTCATTGATGAGGGCAACACGATTCCCTTTATCGCGCGCTACCGTAAGGAGGCTACCGGCTCGCTTGACGACCAGAGATCGGAAGAGCACACGTCTGAACTCCAGTCACTG
>USHL01000105.1 GCA_900554525.1 uncultured Oscillospiraceae bacterium
TTTCCGAAAAAGCGTATATCGCGCAGATATTTTTCTATTGTCGCTGCGCTTTTTTCTTCATTCAGCAGCTGTCTTTCGAAATTTTTAATGTCTTTTTCACTGATTTTCATGTGACTGCTCCTTTGCATAATATTTACTAATATAATTCCTTTTAAAGGGAAAAAAGTAAAGAGGTAAATAATGGAAAAATCTCAAAATGCGGGCGATTTTAAAATTTTTTTCAAAGAGTACTTGACAAAGCATGCATAAAACAGTATAATTAGGCATAGTTAGCGGCAACTAACTTTATTTTTTGAAAATCGGTTAGCGTTTGCTAATTGAGGCTGAGGGTGATAATATGACTTTAAGGAACGCCGAACCGGGTAGAGATTATATAATTCGCAGCATAGAAACCGAGGATGAGGAAATGGACGCTTTTCTGTTTTCGCTCGGCTGTTACAGCGGTGAAAGCATTACGGTCATTTCGCATCTTAAGGGGAGCTGTGTTGTTTCGGTCAAGGACGGGCGGTATAATATTGACAACCAACTTGCCGAGGCCATTGTTATCTGAACAGAAAAACGGTTTGCGAACTGTTTTTTTGCTTTTGAGTTAGCTTAAGCTAACTCAAATATATACAGAGGAGGAAAAAATAAATGAGAATTGCTTTGGCAGGCAATCCGAACTCAGGGAAAACCACGATGTACAACGCTCTGACCGGACGTCATGAAAAGGTCGGAAACTGGGCCGGTGTTACCGTAGACAAAAAGGAGCATCCGATAAAAAGGTCGTATTATTCGGGAGAGAGGCAGCTTATAGCCGTTGACCTTCCGGGGGCTTATTCGATGTCGCCGTTTACAAGCGAGGAAAGCATCACCAGTTCTTATGTAAGAAGAGAAAATCCCGATGTTATAATCAATATCGTGGACGCGACAAATCTCAGCCGCAGTCTTTTCTTTACGACGCAGCTTTTGGAGCTTGGAATACCGGTAGTAGTGGCGCTTAACAAAAGCGATATAAACGAAAAGAAGCAGACGGAAATAAATGTCGAAGCGCTTGCCGAAAGACTCGGCTGCCCTGTTATCAAGACGGTTTCAACTTCTTCAGAGGGGCTGAAGGAGGCGGTTGAGACCGCGGCGTCACTGGCAAACGCCGAACAGAAAGCGCCTTACATACAGGACGATATTGATTTAACTGATAAAAAAGCCGTTGAAGCAGCCGACCGCAGGCGTTTCGAGTTTGTAAATCGGATTGTTAAAGATGTGGAGACACGCAAAATACTGACTAAGGACAGGAATTTCGGCGATAAGATCGACGCGGTGATTACAAACAAATGGCTCGGAATACCGATTTTTGCCGTTGTGATGTTTCTGGTATTCCAGATTTCACAGGTTTGGATAGGAACGCCGATCGCCGACCTGTTTGTGGGCTGGCTGGAGGCTTTTCAGGGCTGGGTAGGCGGTCTTCTGGAAAACGCGAATCCTCTGCTTTCGGCATTGCTTGTAGACGGTATTATCGGCGGCGTTATCGCTGTTATCGGTTTTTTGCCGCTTGTTATGGTTATGTATTTCCTTATTGCTTTGCTGGAGGACTGCGGCTATATGTCCCGTGCGGCGGTAGTGCTTGACCCGATATTCAAAAAGGTCGGGCTTTCGGGCAAGTCGGTCATTCCGTTCGTTATTACGGTAGGCTGTGCGGTACCGGGAATTATGGCCAGCCGCACCATACGCAACGAACGTGAACGCAGAGCAACCGCGATGCTTTCTCCTTTTATGCCCTGCGGCGCTAAAATCCCGGTGATATCGCTTATTGCCGGCGCGTTTTTTGACAATGCAGGATGGGTAAGCACGGTTATGTATCTGAGCGGTATATTATTAATATTCCTCGGCGCCTTACTCGTGAACAAGGTGGCAGGCTATAAATCAAGAAAGTCCTTCTTTATAATCGAGCTGCCGGAATATAAGATTCCTTCGCTGTGGGGAGCATTCAAATCTATGTGTGCGCGCGGCTGGGCTTATATAGTTAAGGCTGCTACCATAATCCTGCTCTGCAATACGGCGGTACAGATAATGCAGACCTTCAACTGGAGCTTTCAGGTTGCTGAAACGCCTGATTCTTCGATACTTGCATCGATTGCATCTCCGTTCGCGTATCTGCTCGTACCTATCGTAGGCGTGCTCAGCTGGCAGCTTGCCGCCGCGGCGGTTACCGGATTCATTGCAAAAGAGAATGTTGTAGGCACACTTGCCGTCTGCTTTGTCGGTCTGGAAAATCTTATTAATATGGATGATCTGGAGCTTTATGAAGGGACGGGCGCCGAAGCGGCCGGAATACTTGCTATAACCAAGGTGGCGGCGCTGGCTTATCTTATGTTTAATCTTTATACCCCGCCCTGCTTTGCGGCGATCGGGGCGATGAATGCCGAAATGAAGAGCACAAAATGGCTTTGGGGCGGCATAGGGCTTCAGCTGAGCGTTGGTTATACCGTCGGTTATTTGGTATATACTTTCGGTACGCTGTTTATCGCTCCCGACACGCTTAATGTCGGTGCGGCTCTGGCGGGCGCCGCGGCGGTTGCGGTTATGGTTTTAGTAATAGTTTCGCTTATCGTTCATACCAACCGCAAGCTGAAAACCGAATATACACTTGAAAAATCAGATGACAGTCGGAAAAATTATGCGATGAGCTGATGAAATATGGAAAATTTTATAATTATTGCAATAGTATTGTGCATTATTGCGGGAATAGCGATTTATCTTTACAAAGCGAAAAAGCGCGGCGAAACCTGCATAGGCTGTCCGTATGCCAAGCAATGCGGGAACAGATGCGGCAGAACCTGCCGGGGAGAAAAGCCCGGACGAAAAGGATTCTCTGATAAGGAAGCACATATTACAACGGAAGCTTAAAAGCAATGTGCAGGCATAAAATTTGTATGAACAGAACAGCTGCGTGGGAGTTTGTATGGAAAACGCAATTATAATCGCAATCATTGTCATTACAGCCGCTGTTGCTTTGCGTTATGCGGTAAGACACCAAAAGGGCCGCGGCGGCTGCTGCTCCGGCAGAGAATACCGTCCGCGCAGGAAAAAGCTTCCGAAAGTTATTTGCAGAAAGATATTTTTGATCGGCGGAATGCACTGTGAGCATTGCAGAAACCGTGTAGAAGAAGCCGTAAATGATATAAGCGGCGCTGCCGGCAGGGTGAATCTCAAAAAAGGCGAGCTTAAAGTATTTTATTCGGAGCATATTGACGACTCCGATATTGTCAGCCGCATTGAAAAGGCGGGTTATACCGTGACGGGAATAAAAGACCGACAGAAAGGATATAAGGAATGAGTGTAGTTATAGTCGGGGGAAACGAATGCATGACCCGGCAGTATATAGACCTTTGCAGACAGTATAAATTCAAAGTAAAGGTCTATTGCAAGGCAGCAGCAGGACTGAAAGATATCGGTTCGCCGGATTTGCTTGTACTGTTTACAGATACTGTATCTCATAAAATGGTGCGCTGTGCATTAAATTCTAAGAGCGGAAATACGAAAATAACACGCTCACACAGAAGCTCGGTTTCGGCGCTCAGAGGAATACTTGAAGAATATATGGCTTGAAATAACAAAAACCGTACATACTGATATGTATGTACGGTTTTTGCTATTTTAAATTTTGACGGCGAAACAGGCTCCACGGCATAACTCGGTGGCCGAATAACGCTGCAAACCACCACCAGAGCGAGGCAAACACAACGAAAAGAAAACGCGGACAGAACCATACGGTGGTGTATTTAATTCCGTGATATTTTCTTATGACAGCAGAACGGCTCAGACTGAAAAGGTTTATAAATATTCCGAGACTGAAAATCAGATACAGCGCGGTGCATACGGTGAGGCTCCATGGAAAGAAACCGTATAACAGTTCGTAAACAGATACAGAACCTCCGGATATGGAAAATAATGCGCGTATTATAAGCAATATAATATCCGCTGTTAAGCCTGCCGGAACCGCGAAACGAAGTATATTAAGCATTTCACCCGCGCCGATACCAAGTCCTCCGCACCACTCGAGACCGCATCTTATGCACCAGTTTTTCAGCATATAAAGGCAAAGTCCGCACTGCCTTCCTTCATAAAAGCCGCAGCCGTTTACAGCGTAGACCTTTAATTTTTTCGGAGTTTTTTCAAGCTGCAGCTGAAGCTTATAAAGATATTCGAGTAATGTTGACGGAATAGCATCGACATAGACAGGGAAAACGAATATAAGTACATCGGCGGAGTCAAGGCCCGCTGCTATACGGTTATAATCCCTTATCGATCGGAGTTTTATAATATCGGCGTTTTGTCCGAAAAAGAATATTTTTAATATATGCGAGTAATAGGATGAAGCGCTGAAACGTTTTTTAGGGCTGGCGGAGATTATTTTTATATTCATTTTAATTTATCTCTCAGTTCCGATATATCGTTTAAAAAATGTATACTGTGACTTTTGGCTGCAAAATTCACAGCGTTTGCGGCCGCGAGTCTTTCGGCAAGTTTTTTTTCCTCCGTCAGCATACCGTCGCAGCCGTAAAATATGATTTTTAACACCATATGGTTTTTGTAACGCGGCAGATGGTGAAGCTCTTGCCCGCGTTTTTGAAAAAACGGCAGTACTCCCGGAATACAGCGGTCCCATAATCGTTTTACGGGGACAGAAAATCCGCCGTAAAGCGGGCGGCAGACTATAACCGTTTCCTCTGCCGTCAGGAGTCTTGCTCCGAGAGTTTCCATACCATCCTTGAATATACAGGCACCTGGCGTTTTAAGCCAGCAACCGAAACAGCCTGTACAACGGGCATATGCTTTTGCAGCATCTATTATAATACTGCTGCGGAAACAGTTTTTAATTATGTCTGCTCCTTCAGAGGGCAGATCGTGCAGAACGTATTTTGGCATAAACTTCCCCCTTTGATAACAATATGCCATTATTATATGTGCATAAGCTGCATAAATTCATCGCCGGTTATGGTTTCTTTTTCTAAAAGGCGGGCTGCTGATTTGTGCAACAGCTCTTGATTTTGTTTGAGGATATCCAGCGCTTTTTCGTGTGCGTTTTTAATCGTTTCGGAGACGAGACGGTCGACATGCGAGGCGGTGTCTTCGGCGCAGCGGCCGCCTGTAAGAACAGCAAGCTTGTCGAGGATCTCTGCCTTGCTCATCAGCATACGCTCGCCCTCGTCAACCTGCATCGTGTATCCGAGAGCACCGGCGGTCCGCGGAATGATGGTGATTTTTGTTATCGGCGCCCGACGCTCCGGCGGTAGCGCGCGCTATCGCGCTCCAGTCGATATCGGGAGCGGTTTTAACGTTCTTGGCGTGGACAGTGAGAATATCTATGCGGCCCTTAAGATCAGGCAGTTCGACCGGTACGCGGCGGTCAAAGCGTCCGGAACGGAGCAATGCGGGGGCAGGGCTTTGTTTGGTGTTGCCTTTTT
>USHL01000106.1 GCA_900554525.1 uncultured Oscillospiraceae bacterium
GTCTTTACTGCGGTTTTCGGGGTGTAGTTAAGGTCGCATTCCTCGTCATGCTCTTCAAGGTTGATGGTCGGGGGGACGGTATCGCTTGTCAGCGCCTTTACGGCTGCGATTGCCTCAACCGCTCCGGCCGCTCCGAGCATATGGCCGGTCATCGACTTGGTGGAGCTGATGTGAAGCTTGCCGGCTTGATCTCCGAAAGCCTTTTTAAAGGCCCTGGTTTCTGTCTTGTCATTAAGGGCGGTGCCGGTGCCGTGTGCGTTGATATAAACCTTTTCGGCTGAATACTCGGTTCCTTCAAGGGCCTTTGAAATAGCGTCGGCAGTGTAGGTTGCCTCCGGGTCCGGAGCCGTTACGTGGTGGGCGTCGCAGGTTGCGCCGTAGCCGCAGACCTCGGCGTAAATATGCGCACCGCGCGCAGCCGCGTGTTCGTATTCTTCAAGTATCATAATGCCGGCGCCTTCGCCTATGACAAATCCG
The DNA here is from genome assembly GCA_900554525.1 of uncultured Oscillospiraceae bacterium. Classification (GTDB taxonomy): domain Bacteria; phylum Bacillota; class Clostridia; order Oscillospirales; family Acutalibacteraceae; genus UBA737. The sequence goes on from USHL01000106.1 coordinate 478, forward strand.
GCGCGCCGCTTGTCAAACGGCAGTGAGGCCGCGTTCGGGTCTTCGGCATGGCTGAGAGCCATACAGTTTACAAAGCCGGATACGCATAACGGGTTTATTGCGGCTTCGGAGCCACCGCATATTGCGGCGGTCAGATAGCCGTCCTTTATGGCGCGGTAAGCCTCGCCTATGGCGGAGGTGCCGCTGGCGCAGGCGGTGGAAAGCGACATAGTGTTGCCGTGAGCGCCGAAGCGTATGGCTACCTGCCCCGCAGCGATGTTTATAATCATTTTGGGGACAAAAAGCGGGCTTACTCTGCCGGGTCCCTTTTCGTGAAGTATATTGTAGTTCTCGCAGAGGGTGTTAATGCCGCCCACTCCCGACGCTACGTAAACGCCTAACTCTTCGCCGTCGATTTTGCCCTCAAGACCACTGTCCTCCATGGCCTCGGCCGCGGCGCAGAGTGCATACTGGGTGTAAAGGTCGAGCTTCCTTGCGGCCGCTTTTTCTATTCTTGAGGTAGGGTCGAAGTCCTTTACCTCCGCCGCTACCTTGGCCTTGTATTCGGAGGCGTCGAAATGGGTTATGGGGGCGATGCCGTTTTTGCCGTTTACGGCGCTTTCCCAAAAGCTTTTTACGTCGTTGCCTATCGGCGTCACGGCGCCGAGACCCGTTATACAAACTCGTTTCATATTTATCTCCTTGTTACATGGCGAGTCCGCCGTCGATGCGGATTACCTCGCCGGTAATGTAATTTGAATTATCCGAGGCCAAAAACAATACCAGCTGAGCAATTTCCTCGGGAGCGGCGAAGCGCTTCATCGGTATCGCGTCGCGCAGCTCCTTATTGTCCTTGAAAGCGGTTGTCATATCGGTGTCCACAAAGCCGGGAGCTACCGCGTTGCAGCATATCCCGCGCGAGGCAAGCTCCTTGGCGACCGACTTGGTAAGACCTATAAGTCCCGCCTTTGAGGAGGAATAATTGGTCTGTCCCGCGTTGCCCATAAGTCCCGAGACCGAGCTTACATTGATGATTTTGCCGCTCTTTTTGCGCATCATTACCTGATATACCTGCTTTATGGTGTTGTAAGCTCCGGTAAGGTTGGTATCAATGACCGCTTCAAATTCCTCCGGCTTCATAGAAAGCATAAGCTTATCCTTGGTGATCCCTGCGTTGTTTACCAGAATATCCACCGTTGAGAATTCTTCGATTATATCCTTGAACACTGCTGAAACAGCCTCGAAATCTGCGACGTTGCATTTGTAGGCTTTCGCTTTTATGCCGAGCGCCGAAAGCTCTGCTTCGGTTTCTTTCGCCGCGGTATCGTTGCCCGCGTAAAGAAAGGCAACGTCGGCGTCGTTTTCCGCAAAGGTGCGGCATATTGCTTTTCCTATACCGCGTGCGCCGCCGGTCACGACGGCAACTTTATTTTTCAGCATTTATTTCAGCTCCGTAAGTATTTTTTCAAGCTCTTCCGGTGAAGATCAGACATACGCCCTGCTTTCGGGCAGTATTTTGGGAATCAGCTTGGTAAGCACCGAGCCGACTCCGGTTTCAATGAATACCGTGATGCCGGAATTCGCCATCTTTCTGATGATTTCCTCCCATTTTACGGGATGATTTATCTGTTCGGTCAGAATTGCTTTGTAATCCTCTCCGTAGATTTCCGCCGTACGGTTGGAATACGCCGGAATTGCGGTCGGAGTAAAGGTGTATTTTGCAAGCTCTTCGCCGAACTGTGCGGAAGCGCTGTCCATAAACGGAGAATGAAAGCCGCCGCCTACCTTGAGCGGCAGGGCTCTTCCGCCGGCCGCCTTTACTTCCCCGTAGAATGCCTCCAGCTGTTCGGGTATCCCCGAAACGACCAGCTGGCCGGGGCAGTTGTAGTTGACAGGATATACCGAATCGTAATGCGAGCAAAGCTCCTCGACGGTTTCGTTCGGAAGCTTTACTATGGCCGCCATAGCGGCGGTCACCTTTTCGGAGGCCTTTTGCATAAATTCTCCGCGGCGGCAGGCAAGCCTAAAGCCGTCGGTATAGCTGTATGCTCCTGCAAATGCGAGAGCCGGAATTTCGCCTAAGGAAAATCCCGCGGCGGCGGAAGGGTTAAGCCCGGCCTTTTTTGCGGCCGCAGCGGCCGCAAGATCGGCGAGATAAAGCGCCGGCTGGGTATTGGCGGTGGCTTTCAGCTCTTCCTCGCTGCCTGAAAACATAATTTTAAGGGTTCCGGGGCGCATCGCTTCTGCGGTGTCGAAAAGCTCCTTTATTTTGGAATCGCTGTCGTACCACGCTTTGCCCATACCGGGGTACTGCGCGCCCTGACCCGAAAACAAAAAACCTATTTTATCCATTTTCCCGCCCCTTTGAGTACTTCCTCACAGCCGGTGATAACGTCGTTTATAATTTCAGCGGCGGTCTGCTCCGATTTGACAAGCCCGCTTATCTGGCCCGCAAGGAAACAGCCCTCCTTGGTGTCGCCTTTAACGGCGGCTTTCCTTAATGCGCCGACGCCTAAATCGGCTATGCTTTCGGCGGTGGCGTCCGGGGCATATTCCAGCTTTGTGAAGTTGCGGGAAAAGCTGTTTTTAAGACAGCGGCAGGTATTTCCGCCGAAACGGCGTCCGGTCGTGACAGTAGAGATATCGCCTGCCTTTAAAACCATATCCTTGTAGTTCTGATGCACGCCGCATTCCTTGGCGACAAGAAAACGGGTGCCCATCTGAACGCCGCAGGCGCCGAGCATCAGCGCGGCCGCCATGCCTCTGCCGTCGGCTATTCCTCCGGCGGCGACAACGGGTATATTCACTGCGTCCGCCACCTGCGGAACCAGCGACATAGTGGTAAGCTCGCCGATATGTCCGCCCGATTCCTGCCCTTCGGCCACGACAGCGGCCGCGCCGGCCTTTTCCATCATTTTAGCCATAGCGCAGCTTGCGATGACCGGAATAACCGTGATGCCGGCCGCCTTCCATTTTTCCATATACTTTGCCGGACTTCCGGCGCCGGTAGTCACAACCTTTACTCCCTCTTCAACTACGAGGTCAGCAACCTCGTCGGCATGGGGACTCATAAGCATAATGTTGACGCCGAACGGCTTGTCGGTAAGCGCGCGGGCGGCGGCAATCTGCTCTTTAAGATAGTCGGCACCGGCGTTCATAGCCGAAATAAGACCGAGCCCGCCGGCGTTGGAAACAGCGGCGGCAAGCCTGCCGTCGGCAATCCAGGCCATCCCGCCCTGAATTACGGGATATTTGATATTGAGTATTTCGCAAAGTTCGGATTTTATCATTATTTTTCTCCGTGCCTTAACAAAGGGCAATTATTTTTTAAGCTCTTCGATTTTTGCGATAAGATCGCCTACGGTGGCGAGAGATTCGTCGGGCTCAATGTTAACGCCGAATTCATCCTCAATGTTCATAAGCAGCTCTACAATATCGAGAGAGTCGATTCCGAGATCGGAAAACTTGGTTTCGGCCGTTACGGATTCGGTATCGATGTCAGCCTTTTCTGCGAGTAATTCTTTGATTTTGTCGAGTATCATAATATTTTCTCCTTTGAATTTAATATAAAAACAGCTTTGCTGTAATTACCATTTTATAAGGCAGGCGCCGTTTGAAAGTCCGCCTCCGAAAGCGGTCATAATTATGAGATCGCCTTTTTCGAGCCGGCCCGCACGGTTGATTTCGTCAAGCGCGATCGGTATGCTTGCGCTTGAGGTGTTGCCGTACTTATCGATATTCACCGCAAATTTTTCAAAAGGTATTTTGAGCTTGCGGGAAGCAAAGTCGATTATGCGGGAATTTGCCTGGTGCGGGATGATATATTTGATATCGTCTTTAGATAATCCGTTGCGTTCAAGCAGGGTGCCGATGTCGTGTGTGATGGCGTTTACGGCGTATTTGAAAGTTTCCTGACCCTGCATCATAATGTAAGGGGGCCGGTTATCCCCTTTGTAGAAAGGCGTGTCGCCGTTATACGAGGGTATCTTTATCACGTCGTCTCCGCCTACGGTGGTAAGCTCGCTGTCGATATAGCCGTCGCCCTCTGACAGCACCGCCGCTCCGGCGCCGTCACCGAAGATTATGCAGGTGCCGCGGTCGGACCAGTCGAGTATACCGCTCAGACGTTCGGCCCCGACCACCAGCACTTTTTTTACCCTTCCGCGCGCGAAATAGCCGGCGGCTGTCTCCAAAAGGAAGATAAACGCAGAGCAGGCGGCGTTGATGTCGTAAGCGGGGCAGGATGCGCCGAGCTTTTTCTGCAGCAGGCTTGCCACCGACGGGCAGATATTTTCTCCCGAAACGGTAGCGCCTAAAATAAGGTCAAGCTCTTCGGGGGAGGTATGAGCGTTTTCAAGAGCGCGGAGAGCTGCCTGATAAGCCATATCGGTGGCGGTCTCGTTTACGCTTATACGGCGTTCGGAAATACCCACCCGCTGCTTTATCCATTCGTCGTTTGTGTCTACAAGCTTGGAAATATCATTGTTTGTCACAGTGTTTTCAGGCACATACATACCTGTACCGATTATTGAAAAGCTCATAAAAATCTCCAATCTGCCGTTGTTTCTGTATAGTTAGTGTCGCTGTTTCAAAAAAAGTTACAGAATTTTTTAAAATAATTTTTTGACTTGATGGTATAAAGGTGATAAAATAAGTTTAATTTAAAACGGGAGGTGCGGTATACGAAGCTTACGGAGAGGGTTTTCGAAGATATTTATTCGGAAAATCACGGCCGGATATATCTTTTTTTATATAAGATGTGCTCCGACAGGGATCTGGCCGAGGAGCTTACTCAGGAAACGTTTTTCAGGGCCTTCAGCTCATTTGAAAAATATAAGGGCGACAGCAGCGTATACACCTGGCTTGCCTCTATCGCGAAATATACTTATTTCACCTATATGAGAAAAAATAAGCTTATGATGGATTCAATTCCGCTTGATGAGGTGGTAAACCATTTCTGCGCGAACGAATATAATCTTTCG
>USHL01000107.1 GCA_900554525.1 uncultured Oscillospiraceae bacterium
TTTACCATTATCATCTGTTTCATCCCAAGGCATGTGACATATTCCGATACGCCCTCATCATAGCTGCCGACAAATACGGAAAAGCTTTCGGCCAGCGGCACCTCGTTAACAACAAGGCTGTATGCGCCGGCGCCGAAAAACCCAATCCGGATATTGCATTCTTCTGTCAGATAAAACCACCAGCGCTCACCGCTGTCGGCATAGACGTATTCGGTATAGATATCACCGCCCGAAAGGTCGCTGACATAAAGATTTATCGCCGAATCGCTAATGACCTCTACCGAATAAGCCCCCTCAGACGGAGGGTTAAAGGTATAGTACGCATCCGAACCGTCGGTTTCGGCGGCAAGCCACTCGCCGAGCGGCAGTTCGTTATCCGCAGCTGCCGCCGAAGCCGGCAGGGCGCCCAAAACAAGCAGTGCCGCAAGCAGAGCTGTCAGGGCGCGTGACAGAATCTTTTTCATGATCATTCCCCTTTTATGCAAAATATATTTTCATTATAACACCGCACAAATTCAAGTCAAGGGGAAAACAAAAAATATATCTTAATAAACAAAAAAGCATACGGCCGAAGCCGTATGCTTATAAATTATTGCTTAAGAGCCCTTTCAAGCCAGACAAACCCGAAATCCAATGCATCGTAAAAGCTTTCACGCACGGTTTCCTTTACGACCCTTTCCTTTTCGGAAAGCTGGGTGTCGCTTTTTAAAAGCTGTACTTCCACCTTTCCGGGAAGCTCCGCGCCCTCTTCCTTAACGGTAGAAAGGATATTGAAGCGGATTACGTAAGGCTCCGCCATGCTGCCGTAATATATCTCGTTACCCTTACGGACAAGCGGAAGATCTTTATAGGTCAAAAATTTTTCCGGCATATTATTCATCCTTCTGAGAAATTTCGCCGTAAAGATTAAACCTGAAGAGCATAGTCTCGTCTTCCGGATCCGTGCAGCGGATAGTAGCCTCGGCCACCTCGGAATTTTTCAGTATTGTACTGAGCCCCAGCATCTGGCTCAGCTTGGATTTAAGATTCAGCACGTCACCGTCCTTTGTTTCAAGAAAAACGTCGCCCTTGCATTCGTCGATAGCCTTAATAAAATCCTCAAAATCAATATTATGAAGCTGAATTTTCTTATTATCCATATAATAACCTCCCTTATCTTCTATATCAAAAGTATAATCCATATATATAAATATGTCAAGTTAAATTACTGTTGACTTTTCGCGGGATTTCCGATACTATAGTATTTGTAGAAATTTGGGTCTTTACAGGAGGAGACAAATCTTGGACGCATCAAAAAAGAGTATGGACACCATCGTCGCGCTGGCGAAAGGCCGCGGCTTTGTATATCCCGGAAGTGAAATTTACGGCGGGCTTGCAAATTCCTGGGACTACGGTCCGCTCGGCGTGGAGCTTAAGAACAATATCAAAAAGGCCTGGTGGAAGAAATTCGTACAGGAGTCGCCCTATAACGTCGGGCTTGACAGCGCCATTCTTATGAATCCGGAAACCTGGGTGGCGTCCGGACATCTCGGCGGCTTTTCCGATCCGCTTATGGACTGCAAAAGCTGCAAGACCCGTCACCGCGCCGACAAGCTCATTGAGGACTATGTCGCCGAAAACGGTCTTTCGGACAATCCTGCCGCTATGTCGGATGATGAAATGATGCAGTATATCAAGGATAACGGCATAGTCTGCCCGAACTGCGGAAAATCCGATTTCACCGACATACGCAAATTCAACCTTATGTTTAAAACCTTTCAGGGCGTAACCGAGGACAGCGCCTCCACCCTTTACCTCCGCCCCGAAACGGCGCAGGGAATTTTTGTGAACTTTAAAAACATCGCCCGCACCTCAAGAAAGAAGGTGCCGTTCGGTGTTGCGCAGATAGGAAAATCGTTCCGCAACGAAATAACACCCGGAAACTTTATCTTCCGTATCCGCGAATTTGAACAGATGGAGCTTGAATTCTTCTGCAAGCCGGGCACCGACCTTGAATGGTTCGAATACTGGCGTTCTTTCTGCCGCAAATGGCTTTTGGATTTAGGTCTGAAAGAAGAAAATCTGCGGCTGCGCGACCACGACAAGGATGAGCTCTGCTTTTACTCAAAGGCTACTACCGACTTTGAATTTTTGTTCCCGTTCGGCTGGGGAGAGCTTTGGGGCGTCGCCGACCGTACCGACTATGACCTTACACAGCATTCAGAGCATTCGGGTCAGCCTATGGATTATTTTGATCCGGAAACAAATGAAAAATATATACCTTATGTCATTGAGCCGTCTCTCGGTGCGGACCGCGTGCTTTTGGCCTTCCTCTGCGACGCTTATGATGAGGAAACCGACGAAAAGGGAGAAACCCGTGTAGTGCTGAGGCTTCACCCGGCTCTCGCCCCTTATAAGGCGGCTGTGCTGCCGCTTTCCAAAAAGCTTTCCGATCAGGCACAGAAAATATTTGCCGATCTTGCCGCTGACTTCCGCGTGGACTATGACGATGCCGGCTCGATAGGCAAACGCTACCGCCGTCAGGATGAGATAGGCACGCCTATCTGCATAACCTATGATTTTGATTCTGAAACCGACGGCTGCGTCACAGTACGCGACCGCGACAGCATGCAGCAAAAGCGCATTCCCATAAGCGAGCTTCGAGCTTACATTTTTGACGCCGTAAAGTTTTAAAACAGAGGTATTGATATGAATTCCACTCAGATACTATTGATGACGGCTGAGCTTTTGGGCGGTCTTGCATTTTTCCTTTACGGCATGACCGCGCTTTCGGGCGGACTTGAAAGCATAACCGGCGGCAAACTGGAACAGACCCTCAAGCGCGTCACCAAAAATCAGATACTGAGTTTCTTTTTGGGTGCGGGTATTACGATTGCGATACAGTCCTCATCGGCTATGACGGTAATGCTCGTCGGGCTTGTAAACTCGGGCATCGTCAATTTCTGCGATACTTTCGGTATTATAATGGGTTCTAATGTCGGCACAACCCTGACCGCCTGGCTTTTAAGCCTTACCGGCATAAACGGAGACAATTTCTTCCTTACGCTTTTAAAGCCGATGACCTTCGCGCCCATACTCGCCTTTGCCGGCATAATTCTTCGCATGACAGCCAAGCAGGAGAAAAAGAAGAATATCGGAATAATACTTATAGGCTTTGCCATTCTGATGACCGGCATGGACTTTATGAGCAGTTCAATGAGCTCGCTTCAGGAAATGGAAGGCTTCCAGAGTCTTCTCACTGCATTTTCAAGTCCGTTGATAGCTCTGCTCATCTCTATGGTTTTCACCGGAATCATACAGTCCTCGGCCGCTACGATAGGTATTGTGCAGGCTCTGGCGCTCACCGGCGCCATTACATATGAAATGGCGATCCCACTGGTGCTAGGCGCCAATATCGGCACCTGCATCACTGCCCTTATTTCAAGCTTCGGCACAAACAAAAGCGCAAAAAGAGTCGTCGCCATGCATATTTATGTCAATGTTATCGGCTCTGTGCTGTGCATGATACTGCTTTATATTTGTGAGTTTGCCGGAGTGGAATTTATTAAATCCCCCGCATCGATGGTCGGGGTAGCTATGGTACATACCCTGTTCAACCTTATAAACACCATTATCCTTATCCCGTTCAGAAAATACGTCATCAAGCTCTGTGAGTTTACCGTCAAAAGCAGCGACGATAAAACTCATACCGTTTTTCTGGACGAGCGTATCTTCAACAACACAGCCCTCGCCGTTTCGGAATGTCACCGTCTGACCGATGAAATGGCCGAGCTGGCACGCGATACCCTTTTAAAATCCATAGAGCTTATAAATAACTACCCCCCGGAAAAAGCGGAAGTCATCCGTGAAAATGAAAATCTCATCGACAAATATGAAGACAAGCTCGGAACATATCTCGTGCGGCTTTCCAACAACGAAATGAACGAAAGCACCTCGCATCAGATAGCGCGTATGCTGCACAGCATCGGCGACTTCGAGCGCATCGGCGACCATGCTCTCAATATCTGCAAAACCGCCGATGAAATACACACAAAAAATATCGCCTTTTCAAAGCAGGCGGCCGGAGAAATAGCTACTGTCACTGCGGCAGTGACCGAGATTCTGAACCTTTCCATCGACTCATTCATAAACGACGATCCGGTAGCCGCAGCACATGTCGAGCCTCTCGAGCAGGTAGTGGACAAGCTCAAGAAAGAGCTTAAGGAACGACACATAATCCGTCTCCAAAACGGAGAATGCACCATTGAACTCGGATTTGTCTTTACCGATCTGCTCACTAATTACGAGCGCGTTTCGGATCATTGCTCAAACATAGCGGTTTACACTATGCAGCTTCCGACCGACACTCTGGACGCCCATAAATATCTGCACAAATTTAAAAGTTCCGATAATGAAGCGTTTGTTGACGATTTCAATATGTATAGTGAAAAATACCGCTTGGCAGATGTCTGACCGCTCTGCCTTTCGTTTATAAGGAATGGGATTATTACAGAAATTCCCGTCACGACAACAGGCAATGATATCCGCATATACAAAAAACACTGCCGGCTGAACAGCACAGAAAGGAACGGCTTATGAAATCATTTTTAGTAATCGGAATAGGTTCTCTCGGGCGCCACCTCTGCAACGAGCTTTCAAAAAACTCCTGCGAAATAATGGCGGCCGACGTCAAAAGCGAAAAGCTTGAGGATCTGCCGCCGGCGGTAGTCGCCTCCAAGGTATGCGACTGCACTAAGTTTGATGTACTCAAAACTTTCGGCATAAGGAATTTTGACGCCTGCTTTGTCTGTGTGGAGGACGATTTTCAGGCCTGTCTTGAAATCACGGATCTTCTGAAAGAATCCGGTGCCGCAAAGGTATACAGTGCCGCCAACCGCGATATCGAAGAAAAATTCCTTTTACGGAACGGCGCCGACCGCGTCATATATCCGGAACGTGATATTGCCCGCCGCATTGCCGGCGTCGAAAGCGCAGAAAATATTTTTGACTGCATAAATATTTCAGATGAGTATTCTATCTTTGAGATTCAGCCAATTGAAAAGTGGATCGGGCATACTATTGTAGAGCTTGATTTCAGAAGCCGCTATAACCTCAATATTATAGCAATCAAAAAAGACGGTCTTGTTTTACCGCTTTTCCGAAACGACTATGTCTTTAATAAAAACGAACATCTTCTGGTGCTCGGCCATGTAAAAGACATCAAGCGAGTAATGAAATAATTCAGCGGCGGCAGATAGGAATACGCCCTTTTCTGCCGCAAAATATTTAAAATATCTCTTGACTTTGCTCTGTAATTATGGTATAGTATTTAGGCGCTGAAAAATGCTGGTGTAGCTCAGTTGGTAGAGCAGCTGATTTGTAATCAGCAGGTCGGG
>USHL01000108.1 GCA_900554525.1 uncultured Oscillospiraceae bacterium
ACGCAATCATTTAATCTTATGTTTGTGCGTACAGATATTTTAAATGAAATGGGCGCCGAAATACCGAAGACATGGGATGAATTTATAGAGCTTTCAAATCTTTTAAAGCGCAATAATCTTCAAGCCTATATTCCGGGGCAAACGACGACTTATCAGTCCATTTATCCTACGCTGCTTATACAAAACGGACTATCACTTTATAACGAGGCATTAACGGCAAGCACGCTTACAGAGCTTCCGCAAATCAAAGTATTTACCGAAATGACAAATTGGTATACAAAATATAAATTACCGGTAACAATGGATTTATATAACCGTTTCCGCATCGGGAGCGTTCCAATCGGTATAGGCGATTATACCTTGTATACACAGCTGAAAGCGGCGGCACCGGAAATTGAAGGCCGCTGGACGGTAACAGATCTTCCGGGTGTAAAAGGCAAAAACGGCGAAATTAACCGCCGTTCAGCCGGAACGGGAACAGGCTGTGCGATTACACGGTTTGCGGAAAACCCCGATAATGCATGGCGTTTTCTTAAGTGGTGGACATCGGCGGAAACACAATATACATATTCAACAAATCTGGAATCCGCAATAGGTCCGCTCGGACGGATCGCTGCTTCAAATACAGAGGCATTTGCTGAAATGGACTGGGATGCGGATATGAAGGAGAGTATACTCTCTCAGCAGCGCTCAATAGAAGAAATGCCTGAGGTTCCCGGCAGCTATTATACCGCACGCTGTATAACCCAAAGCTTTTGGGAAACAGTTGAACAGGGCAGACCGGCTATGGAGGCTGTTACAAAATGGGGCGAAATTTTAAATAATGAAATTGCGCGTAAAAGAGCAGAATATATTTCTGACAAGTAGCGAAAAAAGCAGGTGTGAAAATGGCTCTCAAAAATAAACGTTCCCGATTAGTGGAAAGCAGGGGTGAAACGCTTACATTTTATCTTATGCTGATGCCTTTTGCAATTTTGTTTTTGGTTTTTATTGTTTTGCCGGTACTTTCTTCCGTGGTGCTCAGCTTCTTTTCTTACGATATGATGTCTGCGCCTAAATTCAACGGTTTGAAGAATTATCTGCGTATGGTTGTAGGGGATGAGGTATTTCCGAAAACCGTGCTGAATACCCTGAAATTTTCAATTATTACAGGACCTATCAGCTATATGCTTTCCTTTTTGCTGGGCTGGCTTATCAATGAATTGCCGCCGATACCGCGCAGTATTCTTACGTTTCTGTTTTATGCGCCGGCGCTTGGAGGAAGTACGACTTTTATTTGGCAGGTAGCTTTTTCGGGCGACAGTTACGGGTATATCAATAGCTTTCTGTTGTCATTAGGTCTGATTGATACTCCCATTAACTGGTTCTATAATACTGATTATGTTACACCGGTTATGATTATTATTCAGCTTTGGTCAAGTATCGGCGTAGCCTTTTTGGCAAATATTGCAGGACTGCAAAATGTAAATACCGAAATGTATGAGGCGGGCGCCTTGGACGGCATAAAGACCCGCTGGCACGAGCTGTGGTATATAACCTTACCCAGTATGAAAAGCATTTTGCTTTTCAGCGCGGTCATGCAGATACAGACGACCTTTTCTATCGGCACAGTAATTCAGACATTGGCTGGTTACCCGAGTGTAGACAATAAGGTTGACACGATCGTAACGCATTTGTCGGATATATGCACTACGCGGTTTGAAATGGGATATGCCGCAGCTATTTCAGTATTCTTGTTTGCAATGATGGCAATTACACGTGTGGCAATAGGTAAAATATTGGATTTTTTAGGGAAATAAGTAATATGAGTTTTATAATCAATTTATATAAAGGAGACGAAGCAAGTGGCAAAATATGCTGAGTATAAACGGTATACGCGGAGCCGGGCAGGCAATGTGTTATATTTTGGCTTTTTGTTTTTGATGGGTGCATTTTCTGTTCTTCCGCTGTTTTACTGTATATGTACGGCGTTTAAACCGCTTGATGAACTGTTGATTTTTCCGCCGCGTTTTTTTGTGAGCAGACCTACTATTGAAAATTTTACGGTATTACCGTCTTTGCTTGAAAAATTAAGTGTGCCGTTTGCCCGCTATATTTTCAATTCATTTTTTATAGCAATATGTACAACAGTATTAAATCTTTTTGCGTCGTCAATGGCGGCATATGTGCTTTCAAAGTCCAGGATAAAAGGTCGCGTTGTGTTTTTTATGATTGTTCAGTTTTCTTTGCTGTACAATGCTACAACGCTTGCAGTTCCGCAATATCTGATATTCAGCAAGCTGCATCTTATCAATACATATTGGGTATATATTCTTCCGGCTATTCCTTCATCTATGGGTGCATTTTTGATTAAACAGTATATAGATTCAGGTGTCCCCGATGCACTGCTGGAAGCGGCTAAAATTGACGGTGCTGGTGTTTTTACGGTGTATTTGAGAATTGTTATGCCGATCATTAAACCGGCGCTTATGACCCAGCTTCTTTTTTCGTTTCAGTCTATATGGTCAATTACACCTACGAACGGAACCATATTCAGTGAGGAATTAAAAACCTTGCCGTATGTTATGGGTTCAATAGCAACCGGAGGCACGGCGAGAGCAGGTTCGGCTATGGCATCTACGGTTTTATTGATGATTCCTCCGATTATTGTTTATTTTATTTCGCAAAGCAATATTATGGAAACGATGAGTTCGGCCGGGTTAAAGGAATGATGACAAATGAATGTATGCTTGAAAAATAGAATGATTAAATGTATAAAAAAAATTGTATCGCTTATTATCAGTATACTTATTGTTTTAAGCATTTCTATTATTGTTTCGGCGCAGGATTCTCTTCCTACGGATACATTTACGCACTGGACAATGTCTGACGGACAGAAAAAAGCGGTTGCAATGCCGCCCCTTTATGAAGCGGATTCTGTCATTTCGGCGCGGAGCCTCGGTTTTGATAAGAATTTCGGCAATATTGAATTTGTAACCTTTGATAAACAGGGTGATGCCTATATTTTAACCGATGCCGGCAGAATACTCCGTCTTAACAGTAATTATGAGCTGATATGCGATTATAAAATCACCGATCGTTCCGGAAATCCGGTTGATTTTACCGGCGCAAAGGGAATATACGTATATTCTGAAGCCGAGCTGTATATTGCCGACACTGCTCACGCGAGAGTGCTTTATTGTGTAGACGGTGTAGTACAAAAGGAAATATTACTGCCGAAAACTGCACTTATTCCCGATAACTTCGTTTTTAAACCGACGCGCATTGTACGCAATGCTCAAGGGTATTTATATGTTTTGAGCGAAGGCTCGTATTACGGAGCGATTTTATATAATCCAAACGGTGAGTTTTCCGGGTTTTTCGGCTCAAACACGGTAAAAGGAAATATTTTGTCTTCGCTTGAATATTTGTGGGATCGCCTTACAATGAATGATATTAAACGCGCGCAGGTAAGCAAAACGCTTCCGTTCCAGTTTTCGGATATTTGCCTTGACGAAAAAGGATTTGTTTATACTAGCACGGGACTTAATTCTGATGATTCAGTAGGGCAGATACGAATGTTGAGTCCGGGCGGAGACGGAATACTTTCCGGTGCGGAGAGCTTTAATTTCGGCGAAACCGATAAGGTTGTACGTATGGATAACGAGATACGACAGAATTTTACGGGGATACAATCTGACGGAAACGGGCTGATATATGCTCTTGACAGCGGATTTGGGCTTATTTATATCTATGATACGGAAGGAAACATAGTAGCGGCTTTTGGCGGAGGGGTAGGTCAGGGTAAACAAACAGGCGTTTTTTCTGCGGCAAATTCGATAGCTGTAAACGGTTCAAGAATTATGGTGTCTGATTCTCTTCGCGGTACGGTAACTTTTTTTGAGCGAACAGAATACGGAGAGATTTTATGTACTGCCCAGGAACTGACCCTGAACAGCAATTATAACGCGGCACGTCCTTTATGGAACAAAGTGCTTGAATTTGATCCGGTAAATAGAATGGCTTTGTTGGGACTTGCTAAAGCAACCTACCAAAGCGGCGAATATTCAGAAGCTATGTATTATGCAAAGGAATGCAATAATGCTGAATTATACAGTCAGGCGCGCCAAAAACTTCAGAATGAATTTATCAGCAGAAATTTTGTTTGGCTGTTTTTGCTTGTGATCGCATTGGTCGGCGGAATAGTCGTACTTCTTGTATTAACAAAACGCAAACAGGTGGTTTTGATTAAGAATGCCGAATTGCGTACATTAACAAGGACATTGGTGCACCCGTTTGAAAGCTTTAATGATGTTAAATACAAACAAATGGGTTCGCTTAAAATAGCTTTTATATTAACGTTTCTTTTTTATTTATCGGGATCGGCAGCGACTATTTGGAGTGATTTCCGTTATACATCATATGATTCTGCGTCATATAATACTTTGTTTCAGATAGTTAGGACGATTGGTTTGGTAGCGGTATGGTCACTTGCCAACTGGGGTATAAGTACTTTGCAAAACGGTAAAGGTCGTCTTAAAGAGGTATTTATCGTCACGGCATATAGCGTTTTTCCGATCATACTTTATAATTTAATATCTATTCCGCTTACGCATATTGTGGCTTCATCGGAGAGCACGCTTATATCGGGTCTGCACATACTTGCACTTATTTTCAGCGCTATTATTCTGACAGTAGGACTTATGATTATACACGATTATTCATTCCCGCGCTTTCTTATAACGACCTTTATTTCTTTATTGTTTATTATACTTATTATTTTTGTCGTATTTATGATAGGCATTTTGCTTACACAATTCTGGAGCTTTTTTGCAGAGGTTATACTGGAAGCAATAAGACGGTTTTAAAAGCTTTCCTGTCTTATAGAAGGGAGACGGATTATTTGAAGGGAAAATTAAGACGATTTGGTATTTTGATGATTGTATGTGTTTCGTTATTGCTGTCATCCTGTGCGGAAGAAAGTGAGATAAAATACAGTGTTCCCGATACAATGGCAAATGTAGAGGATAAAGTGATAGCCGAAAATGATAAATACAGTCTTGAATGGGATGATAAAAAGAAATGCGTTTTTATGAGGTCGTTAGACTCCGGTTTTGTCTGGTCAACTACACCGTATGATTATTATTTAGCCGGGGGAAGCAACTATAACCTTTGTTCGCCTATTATGATTGAATATTATAATACCGAGGATGGCTCTATCAATACCCTGAATGCGTCAGAATGTATTGATTACGGTATGGTTTCCGCCCAAAAGGCGCAAAACGGTATAAAGGTTAGCTTTTATTTTGATGAGGTAAAAATAACGGTATCGGTCTTATATACACTGCGTGAGGATTCACTGCTGATTTCTTTCAATACCTCGG
>USHL01000109.1 GCA_900554525.1 uncultured Oscillospiraceae bacterium
CGCCGTGAAAACGGCGCTTTTTCACTTTTTATATTGCAAAAAACAAAAAAATATGTTACATTAAAAAACAAAAAAAGGTGGTTGTGCTATGGATTTTCCGTTTCAGTTTATAAAGGCCGGCGAAGAGTACTCTACGCCTCAAAATTATGTCCCTGCACCATATTTCAGAAAAACTTTTTTTGCTGAAAAAAAGCTTTTAGAAGCATCTTTGATTATTACGGGCATTGGTTTTTACGAAGTGTATCTGAACGGTGAAAATATCACCAAGGGTTACCTTGCACCCTACCGCAGTAATCCCGACCATTACATTTATTATGATAAATATGACTTGACTTTCCTTTTGAAAAGAGGAAAAAATGTTTTGGGCGTGATTCTCGGAAACGGCATGAGAAATTCGCTCGGCGGTTATATCTGGGATTTTGATAAAGCCCGTTTCAGAGGTGCACCGATTACGGCTTTTTCGCTGGAAATGAAGTTTGATGACGGTACGGAAGAAACTGTGCTTTCCGATACCGAAACACTCACTGCACCTTCTCCTGTACTGTTTGATGATTTGCATTTCGGCGAGTATTACGATGCAAGGCTTGAAATACCGGGCTGGAGTCTGCCGGAATATGACGACAGCGGCTGGAAAAATGCATTGCCGGCAGAGCCGCCGCGCGGCGAGGCAAAGTTATGCGAGGCCGAACCGATAGTTTTAAGAAATACAATAAAGCCTGTAAGCGTTACCGCTTTTGAGGACGGTTTTGTTTATGATTTCGGCGTAAACTCCGCGGGGCTTTGTAAATTGAAAATAAACGGCGAAAACGGCCAGAAAATAATACTTCGTTATTTTGAAACTTTAGTTGACGGCAAGCCGCATTTAAGCAATATCCGTTTTTATGACAGTGACCGCTATCAGGAGGACGAATATACCTGCTCCGGCAACGGAACAGAAGAATATACGCCGCGGTTTACATATCACGGCTTCCGTTACGTATGGGTGTCAGGAATCACCGCAGTGCAGGCGACTAAGGAACTGCTTACATACCTTGAATTAAGTTCGGATATATCTGTCGCCGGTGAATTTTCCTGTAATGATGAAGTGATAAATAAAATACAGGAAATGACGCTTCGTTCGGATATTTCCAATTTTTATTACTTCCCGACCGACTGTCCGCAGCG
Source organism: uncultured Oscillospiraceae bacterium (assembly GCA_900554525.1). GTDB lineage: Bacteria > Bacillota > Clostridia > Oscillospirales > Acutalibacteraceae > UBA737. Next base: position 1,165 of record USHL01000109.1, read on the forward strand.
CGAGAAAAACGGCTGGACGGCCGATGCTTCGCTTTCGGCGGAACAGATGCTTTTGAATCTTACCCCAGAAAAAAGCTATAAGGAATGGCTCAGAAATATTTATAAGGCCATACGCGATAACGGCCAGCTCCCCGGAATTATTCCGACAGGCGGCTGGGGATATCACTGGGGCAACGGTCCGGCGTGGGACAACGTTATTGTCTATCTTCCGTACTACACTTATATTTACCGCGGCGATAAGGAAATTTTAAAGGAGCTCTCGGCTCCTTTGATGAGATATCTTAATTATCTTTTCACACGGCTTGACGAAAACGGTCTTATGGAGATAGGTCTCGGTGACTGGTGTCAGCCGTCAAGAGAGTGCGAGGCTTTTGATACTCCGCTTATAGTTACCGACAGTATACTGACGGTGGATATCGCCGAAAAAGCCGCTTTTATTTACGAGGTGTTAAATGAAGAACCTCAGCGGCAGTTTGCGCTTTCACTGGCGGAAAGGGTAAAATATGCTTTTAGGGAAAAGCTTATAGATAAGAAGACCCTGGAGGTGGCGGGAAAGACTCAAACCGCTCAGGCGATGGCGCTGTATTACGGTCTTTTTACCGAGGAAGAAAAGCCGCGGGCGCTTGATATACTGATTTCTTATATTGAGAAGGCTGGCGGACATTTCGATACAGGTGTACTCGGAGGCAGGGTGATTTACCGTTTGCTTGCCGATAACGGATATGAGGAGCTTGCTTATAATATGATAGTCAGAGAAGACTATCCCTCATACGGTAACTGGGCCGCCCGCGGAGCCACCACTTTATGGGAAGTTTTTATGCCCGAAGGAGGTCCGCTTCATTCACTCAACCATCATTTCTGGGGTGACGTTTCTGCATGGTTTTATATTTATCTTGCGGGGATAAGGGTCAACCCGACCGGCAGGGATACTGCCAACATAGATATAAAACCGCTGTTTATTGAAAGATTAAGCTCGGTATCGGCGTATTATAATACGCCGCATGGGAAAATAACGGTTGATATTAAACATGCTTCAGACGGAGCTGTGCTTAATATTACCGCGTCGGAAAAGTTGCACGGTGTCATTGCCGCACCGAAAGGCTACCGTTTTTTCGACGGAGTAACCGAAAAACCTCTGGTTACAGGCAAATACAGAATGGTTAAAAGCTAAAATAAGCCCTGACGGAATATTCCGTCAGGGCTGGTTTATTTGATAGTTGTGTTTTTAAAGCTTATTCTAAACCCTGAATCCGGGACTTCGGCTGAAATCGGCAGTCCGGTCGCACCGAGAATAAGCCGGAAGCTGATATCTTCGGTTTTACCGTTTATACAGTAATTGTCGTTTTCAAAAACCACTTCGGACTTCTCTGCGGCGCGCAATATGCGGTAAAGATTTGTGAACGCAGTGCCCTGCGGCAGGGAGGAAATATCGTTTTTATACTCAAGACCTCGGTATTCTGCAGTCATATCGTCACCGTTGAATATGAGCTTCAGACCTTTAAGCGTATCGGGCGAAGTGATTTCGCAGGTCATAACGCCGTCATCCGAAATGTCTGCGGATGCCTCGTAGCATTCATTGTAATAGGTTATCTCGCAGTTGAAGGTTATTCCGGATGTGAGCGGTTGAATATCCAAGCGTTTCTGAGCACAGGAGGCAGTCGATAATATCATAAGTGCCGCAAAAATAAATGCCGTAAGTTTTTTCAAGCCGAAAGCGTCCTTTCCTACAGCTCCTCTATCATATCGGATGGCAGCATAGCGCGTTCACCGCGCTTTGACGCCGCCCTGTCGCCGGCCTCACCGTGAAGATATACCGCGGAACAGGCGGCGTTTACCGTCTCTGTGCCTTGCGCAAGCAGAGATACGACAATTCCGGCAAGTACGTCTCCGCTGCCGCCGGTCGACATTCCGGGGTTGCCTGTGAGATTGAAGAAAATTCTGCCGTCGGGCGCGGCAATAACGGTATTTGCACCCTTGAGTACAAGCGTACAGCCATATTTCAGTGCGAAGCTTCGTGCAGTATTTATGCGGTCAGACTCGACTTCTCTGACAGTACAGGAGCAAAGACGAGCCATTTCACCGGGGTGAGGTGTCAGTATGACGGGAGCTTTACTTTTTCTAATAATATCTATGCGGCCGCAAAGGGCATTTATGCCATCAGCGTCTATAACCATAGGTATGCCGGAAGTTTCGGCAATGTACTCGGTTATCTTACGGGTATCTTCGGATACCCCGAGACCGCAGCCGATGAGCACCGCGCTGCTGCCTGCCATGGCTTTATCAATTAAGTGCGGGTCAAAGCGGAGAGTTCCCGTGCTGTTTTTCGGAGCGGGAATGCATACCGCTTCCGGGACCGAAGCGGTAAATACGGGATAAATGCTTTCGCAAATCAGGCACTTAAGTATTCCTGTGCCGCTTCTCAGAGCGGCGCGGGCGGCGAGTATTGCAGCGCCTGCCATACCGTAGCTGCCGGTCACGGTCAGCGCCGTTCCGAAGGTTCCTTTATGCGAATTGTGTCTTCGCTTTTTAAAGAACGGTTTTTCGGTTGTTTCGGCTATTGCACCGACCGGTTCAACGCCTATGTCGGCAACCGATATTTCTCCGCAGAAATCGGAGCCGTCAGGCAGTAAAAGCCCGGGCTTTAAAGCGATAAAGGTAACTGTCAGGTCGGCGTCGACGGCGGCGCCGAGTATGCGGCCGCTGTCGGCTTCAACGCCGCTCGGTATGTCAACGGCGATTTTTACGGCCGGAGAGCCGTTTATTTTGTTTATAAGGCTTACGGCTGTGTTATCAAGCCTGCGGTTGAGTCCTATCCCGAAAAGAGCGTCGATTATGATATCTGAGCTTTCAAAATCCGGGTTTTCGCTTTTTTTAACAAGCGGGAGCCTTTCGTAATAGTATCCGGCATTTTCGGTGACCGGAGCTCCGAACGGAGTAATCACGGTTACTTCGGCACCGTGTTCGCTTAAGATTCCGGCTATTACACAGCCGTCGCCGCCGTTGTTTCCGCTGCCGCAGACAACCGTGACTTTTTTGCCGGCGCAGCCGTATCTCTGCATTATTATTCCGGCGGCGGCGGCGCCGGCACGGTACATTAATTCACGGAAAGAAAAAATACCGCTTTTCACAGCATTTTCCTCCGACTCCCTTATCAAAGCCTTAGTCAATACCTTCAAAGCGGCACACTCCTTTATTTGAACGCGCTGTTTGCAATGAATTTAGGGACAAACTTAACAATGGCGCCGCGCACACGCTCGTCCGGCGCAAAGACAATGTAAAGTGTACCTTTGCCTTCGCGGGAGGATACCATAAGATAAGCGTCCGGGTCGTTTAAGTCACAGGCAAGCACAAGCTCCTTGCTGTTGACCGAAGTTATCTGGTTCGGATTGAACTTTTCAAGTCGGGAAACAGTCTGAAGCTCGAACGAGGTGACACGCTTGCGCGAACCCTTGTTAATAATCTTGTCGATATCCATTGTGCCGTTGGTGACGATATACTCATATTCGATATTGAAACGGGTGCTGAGCTTATATGCTCCGAAAATCACACCTGCTATAAGCAGAAGTGAAAAGGGCATCAGCACACTGCCGAACATAAAGATCAAAAAACAGAGCACAAAGGCAAGGAACCAGATGCCGATTACAGCGGCAATGGTTTTTCCGGTTTTTCTGATAGCGATTATCTGTTCAAAAAAAGTATCCATATGATTTCTCCTCAGTAAAGCAGATATAGTAATTATAATCATTATACACAAAAGCGGTTATACTTGCAATAGTATTTGTTTTAGTATATAATAAATTTACCTTTTATTAATAAGTGGGGTGATATTTTGCGCATAAAAAAAGGCTTTAAGATAGAAAATCTTTCCGGAAACAGCACGGTCGGCTCGGATGATCCGGAATTCAACAGTACTATAGTTCTGAGCGATACGGCTTTGTTCCTTTGGAAAATGCTTGAGGAAAAGGATACTTCAAAGGCGGAAATGCTGAACGGCCTGCTCGATAATTTTGAGATATCGACTGTCCTTGCGCTTAATGATATAGATGTTTTTCTGCGTACAATGAAAAAATACGGCATTATAGAGGAATAAAATGAATTCTAAAGATAGCAACCGGCAGACCTTAAAATGGATATATCTGCGTACAAAAAAGTTTTTGCCGCATATAGTGCTGCTCTCGATAGTTTCGGCACTTACTGC
>USHL01000110.1 GCA_900554525.1 uncultured Oscillospiraceae bacterium
TCGGTGATGGTCAGCGTCCGCTCTTTTACATCCAGGTCGCTCCATTTCAGAGCAAGTATTTCACCCCGTCGCATACCTGTCATGAGTTCCAGCAGAAACAATTCGTAATATCCTTCTTCTTTCGCTTGATATAAGAACCTCACGATTTCATCGCTCTTTAAGATTTTCATTTCTTTCGGAGCGTCCCGCGGAAGCTTTGTGCCATCGGCAGGGTTGGTATTTATCAGCCCGTCCTCAACCGCACGTTCCAGCGCCGACCGACAGCTTGCGTGTATCAGATGCACCGTTCTGTCGGATAGCCCCTCTCCGTAAATCTCTGTCCGTACCTTTCTTCCGCTCTGCTTTTCACGGTTGTAGAACTGCTGTAAATCTGCGGTTTTCAAAGCTTTTAACGGTATTACTCCGACACCGGGAATAATATGATTGTATATACAGTTCTCGTGTTCCTCCTGCGTTGCCTTACGGATCGTATTTTTACAGTATGTCCGATACCAGAAATCGATCCATTCCCCGAAGGTCATATCCGCCGTGATTTTTTCGGTTGGTTTCATAGATTGCTCTTTCAGTTTTTCAAGCTTTTCGGCACATTCGGTTTTGGTTTTGGCGGTGACATTTTTGGTAACAGGAAGATTTTTACCGTCATAGCCTATAACCACTCTGCCCTCCCATCTGCCGTCCTTTCTCTGCCGCAGCATACCTTCTCCACTCTTTCTTCGCTTAGCCAACTCTGTCACCTCCCGTTATTCCGGCCATCATATTCCCGATTATATCGGCGGCGCCGCGCTGCATATCCTTGGTTACGTGAGTATAGGTGTCGAGCGTGAAGCTGGCATTCGTATGCCCGAGGATTCCCGACAGCGTTTTCGCGTCTACACCGCCCGCCAACGCGTGCGTAGCAAAGGTATGGCGAAGGTCGTGAAAGCGTACCGATGGAAGCTCTGCCTGTTTTAAGAGAATTTTCAGACGGCTGTATGCGTGATTCGGGTTTATCGGTTTTTGAGGCTCATAAAAATTCGGGAAGATCCATTCGCTGACTGCATTTTCTTTTCGTTTTTTGAGTAACTCCGCCGTACTCGGCGGAAGTATTATTGTCCGTGTTCCTGTCTCGGTTTTAGTTTCGCCGATATTCAAACCGCCTCCCTTTTTATGGGTAACCGAACGCCTCACTTTCAGCGTTTCGCTTTGCCCGTCAAAATCCTCCCATTTCAGTCCGCAGATTTCTCCGCGGCGAAGCCCTGTTGTTAGCTCAGTGTAGAAGAAATCATACCACAGCTTATCTTCTTTTATGACATTCATAAATCTGTCAAGCTGTTCATCATTCAGCACCTGCTTTGGCGCGTAATTTGTTTTTGGAATCACCGTGCGGTCGGCAGGATTTTTCACGATAAGTCTGTCCCGCACCGCCGCGTCCAGGGCTTCGTGCAGCAGCATATGGATACCGCGCACCATACTGTCCGAAAGCTGTGAGCCGTGAATTTTATCCGGCTTTACTCTGCCTTTTTCCTTGACGGTGTTATAGAATTTTTGAATATCCTGTGTGGTAAGCGACGACAGAGGTTTATTGCCGAGATACGGTTTTATCTGATTTTTAATTAAAGCTTTATAACTGTCGAGCGTACTTTCCCTGATTGTCAAGTTCATATAATCGTTGATCCATCTGTCCAGCCACTCCCCGAGGGTCATACTGCTTTCCTCTGTTAAATCCGAGTCTCGGTAGGTTTCAATCAGCGTGTGAAGCTTTTCGGTAAGCTCCTTCTGCGTTTTCGCAAGCACAGAACGGTAGATAGGCTTGCCGTTATTTTTATGTCCTGCAACAATTCTTCCTTCCCACCTGCCGTCTGCGCGCTTGCGTACCATTCCGTCTCCGTTCGGTCTGCGTTTTGCCATACAATCACATCCTTTCTTCAGCACAACACAATACCACAGAACCTTTACAATATCCAGCGACTATAAAAAGTTTATCAAACCGTTCACATTTCTTTCTTAATTGCCACAACGCCTATTGTAACCCCATACTTTTTCCTGTAACAATGGCAATTTCAAGCAATCACAACCCCTATAACAGGCATTCGGGTGGTTTTACAACCCCTATTGGTCTGACGGAGTAAATGTGCGACAAACCCTTTTGCGGTCGGCGTTGCCGTCCGCTGTAAGGCTGGACGGGGTGCTTTTGCAACCCCGTCCTTTTCACCTGCTTTTTATCCACCCTGCGATTTTAGTCACAGCTATACTGCCTTCTTTGTACATACGGTGCCATATTGTTTGGTATCATTGATTTTCCGACTCAATTCGGCGCTTTGGAATTGACGAGTATAAAAATACTCAACCGCTTCCTGAATGAAAAAAACGCGCCTACAAATCGCATTACACGCGGTATTTGAAAATCGGGTAGGAGGCGGTGGCTAACCGCCGTCCTCCCACAACACCGTGCGTACTGCTCAGTACACGGCGTTTCGGTAAGTTGTTGCTTGTGACTTCTCTCTTGATGATTACTAAACATTCTTGACTTTTACTCTCAACTTCCAGTCTACCATCAGTCATTCAATCTCCGTAGAGCAACTGTTTTCAAACGCAATCTATCAACTTTGATTTCACACAATCCCTTACCGTCCACCCCTTTCCTCGGTGGTGATTAGCCACTTTATCGGTACTATGGGTGAAGCTGACTTCTGTAAGTTCAACCGCTGCCTTTCGACACGGATTACTCCTGTCGGGAACTTTTTTTCTTTATCCCTCTTGTCGGGAGCATATCTTACAGACCTCCCCGGGTAAGAACGATAACCTTCCTTCCGTAACCGCCACATCTACTGCATTAGGTTCGGGTAGTATTGGACTTCTTCTTGTCTTGCAGAGTCGTCCGCCTATTACAGCCTTATATGTGATTTCTGTCCGTCGGTCCGGAATTTTGCCCATCGGGAACTTTTCATCCCTCAATCCGGCTTCCTTCAGATTTCACCTCACGGTGAACACCCTTGCCTTCGGCTAATGCTTCCTACTACCAAGCGCATAGCGGACTTTCACCGCCAAGTTATCGCCCATGCCGGGCGCACAAGAAAATGACCATTTCCGAGTTCGAGAAATGGTCGCGCTTTGCATCGAAATTAAAAGACTCCACAGAGGAAGAAAAATTATCCTTTGAGGATTATGACGACGAGATGCGGAAGTAGTTTTTCCCTACGCTTTTCTTTGTTTTAGGCGGTGTAATTTTTCACTTGATTCCGCGGCATCAACATCAGATATTCCTTATTTTTTCCGGAATTGATATTAAAAGTTCCCTTTAAACCGTATTTATTCATGATTTTGATTAGGCGTATGTCATCAAAGTTTCCATCATCAAAGCTAAAAGTAAGCGCCTTATATTTACCGTTAAAAACAGGCTTTTCCATATTAGGGTTCCTCCGCAAATTTGCTTTTGCAGGTCATCTGCTGTTTTAGCCAAGCTCGGGCTTATCGGTAAGTTCTGCAATCGGCGCTCCGTTTACCCCATCGGATTCAAAAACAATAAATTCATTGAGTCCGGTTTTTAAAATAGAGCGCGGTATATACAAGGTTTTCTGCGGTCCTATTTTCCAATATCTTCCGACATTAAATCCATTAACGGTAACAAATCCCTTTGTGAAATTTTCGAGCCTTAAAAAAGTGTCGCAGGGATCATCTATCCGAATATAACCCTTATAAAAAACCGATTTTTCTAAAGGTATTTGATTGGAAAACTGCAGATTTTCAAGATTATCCATCGCCAGCGGATAAACTGTCCAATTAAAATGAATCTTACCGTCTATCAGGCATCTGCCGGCTATTCCCTTTTTACGCATCATTTTAACCCCGAAGTTTGCCCTGCCCATATTCTCGCAAAGCACGGTAAGAACATCTCCCTTTTGTGCGTTTATGGCGATTTCCAAGGAATCATTTATATAAACAATTCCTACAAGCGTATGATTTACATAAACCTGCGCCCTGTCTCCCAGCTCTTCAAAACTTAGCACCGCGTCCCTGTAATCACGGTTCAGCACCGTTTGATAGGCGATATAGCCGTAGCCGATACCGTATTCCTCCATGCACTTGGGAACATTAGAAGAATGTGCCGATGCGATTCTGTCAAGATTATCGAATATGCCTGCGGTCTCATCGAGAGAAAACTTTCCGTAAGCCTTCTTTTCCCTGTTCTCAGGAATATTCGGCAATGCTTCTCCGACATATTTTTGAATAACATTACGCACCGCAAGATATTTCGGAGTAATATCTCCGCACTCGGTAAGCAACGCGTCATAGTCGTAGCTTGTAACATCCGGCAGAAATTTATCGGTATGATTAGCGCCTGACGTAAAACCGAAATTGGTGCCGCCTATAAACATATACATATTAAGGCTGCCTATTTTAAGCATATCATCAACAACAGACGCATAATCATCAGCGGAGGTTGTATGATGAAAGCCGTCTCCCCACGCGTCAAACCAGCCGTTCCACATTTCCATACACATTTTAGGGCTGTCAGGATACAGCTTATTATGAGCAGCAAAGTTTTCCTCGACACGGCTACCGAAATTAAGGGTTGCGAGACAGCCGTCAATGTTTCCGTCTAACAGGGAAGTCTCCGCACCGCCGTCAGATGTAAACAGCGGTACGTCTATCCCCTTTCGTATGTACGCCTCACGCAAGTATTTCAGATATTCCTTGTCATCTCCGTAGTATCCGTACTCGTTTTCGCATTGCAGCATAATAATGTTACCGCCGTTTGTGCATAAAAGCGGCTTTATTTGCCCGAACAGTGCGTCAAGATATCTGTCAAAATATTTGATGTATACGGCGTTTGAACAGCGTATTTCCATATTTTTTTCAGTCTGAAGCCACCATGGCAGTCCGCCGAATTCCCACTCGGCACAGATATAAGGTCCCGGTCTTACGATTGCCATAAGTTCCTCATTTGCCGCTGTTTTAATGAATTTCGCAATATCAAGATTATTTGTAAAATCATATTCCCCAGGCTGTTTTTCATGCATGTTCCATGCACAGTAAGTCTCTACGCAATTACAGCCGAGCGCCTTCATTTTCTTGAAAATATCCGTCCACGTATCCGGCATATTACGGAAATAATGCACTGCGCCCGATATCAGCTTTACGGATTTGCCGTCCTTTACAAACTGATTGCCGCATATTTCAAATTTCATAAAGTGTTCCTCCAATAGCTCCGATCTAATATCCTAATAATATTATTATCGGATCAAAATGTCAATCATTTGCGCGGCAAATGTTCTTAGCCTATTCCACCGCATTTTTGCCCACACCTGTATTAAGTTGATTCTCTAAAATACCGTTTTCAGTTCTAACGGCTATATTATCGGTTTTC
>USHL01000111.1 GCA_900554525.1 uncultured Oscillospiraceae bacterium
ATGCGCTGATAAAGACGGTTATAGGTTTTCTGCCGGTTATACTGATTTTCGGAATTATCAGCGGTGTTTCATGGTGGATTTGCCTGCTGATACCTTTTTCGATTGCGGGAATAAAGCTTACTGTTGCGGCGATCTCTCTTCTGGATTATGAAAAACGCGGATTTGCTTATAACGAAAACAGACTTTCAAAATATTTATGGGCGTGTATTGCGCTTTTGCTTGCCGCCGCATACGGACCGCCGGCTTTGGGGACGGTCTTGCCGGAATCGGCTTCAACGCTACTGTTTATAGCGGCAATACCTTTGGGAATTGTAAGCCTGCGCAAAATATTAGCTTTTAAAGAATACGCTGCCATAAACCGTGAGCTTCTTTCGGGACTGACAAATCAAATGGATACAAGCGCGGCGCAGCTTATAAAAACGGCTAATGAAAAAAAGATAGAGGCCGATGCTTCCATAACAAGCCGCCGGAACGGTTTTGAATATTTGAATGAGCTTTTTGTAAAGCGGCATAAAAAAATACTGTGGACCTCCGTAAAGAAAATCAGTTTAATTATTCTTGCGATATTTTTGGGCGTTTTAATTTTCATTTATTTAAAACCCGAAATAAAGCCGGAAATCAACAGTATGGTTATGAATTGTCTGCCGTATTTTGTATTTATAATGTATGCCATAAACCGCGGAACATTATTTACTCAGGCGCTTTTTATGAATTGCGACCACAGCCTGCTTACGTATTCCTTTTACAGAAATCCGCGATTTATACTCAAGCTGTTTCAAATAAGATTACGTGTTATAATAAAAATTAATGCTTTGCCGGCTCTAATTATCGGCACAGGCTTATCGGTGCTGCTTTTTGTTTCAGGCGGGACTGATAAGCCGGTCAATTACTTCGTGCTGCCGGTAGCGTTATTTTGTCTCAGCCTTTTCTTTTCGGTTCATTATCTTACGATTTATTATCTGCTTCAGCCTTATAATGCCGGGACCGAGCTTAAAAGCGGCACATACCGTATTGTTCTTAGCATTACATATTTTGTTTGCTTTATTATGATGAAGCTGCGAATACCTACGCTGATATTCGGCGTAACGGCAATTGCTTTTTGCTTGATTTACAGTTTCTTATCCTGCATATTGATTTATAAGCTGTCCCCGAAGACTTTTAAGCTGAGGATATGATAAAAGCCCGTACTTTTGTACGGGCTTTTGCTATTCGGTTTTTACAATGAATGAAAAGTCAACATATCCGTTTCCGAGCTCTGTATAAACATCATTCAAGGAATCTGAATAGGCTATTGTGGTATTTTGAAAGGCTATCGGAACTATATAATTATCCTTCAGTATTTCAGCCTGAAGCTCGTCCGGATTTTTTCCGTCTGCGATGATTCCGAAATTTTCAAGGTATTCGGAAATATCGGGACTTTCCGCTCTGATCGGGAAGACCGCCATATTGTAGGTTTGTTCGGTAAGCTGTGAAAGAAGCTTTTCCGGTGAATCAACCGATTCTATATTTACAAAAGCGCCGAGATTATTCTGCCAGTGACCGACGATATCGGTTATAACCGGTTTTATTACTCCGTTGTCGTAATAATATAGCTTTATGTCGGAGGGGAATTTCTTTTCCGGGAGCTTATCGATTTCCTGTTCGAAAAGCTCCTTGGCAGCAGTTAAATTATAAAATGTCATGCCGGAGGGCGTCGCGTTTTCATTGACGGCGGCAGGATACAGCGAGTCGGCAGCGGAATATCCGGGTTTTAAATCATTGCCGAAAACTTCACTGCCAATAAGCATTGCGAGGGATTTACGCAGATTTGCGGAAAAGTCGGAATCAAGCGTTAAGATCCAGCATATATTTTCGTAACTGATAAGCTTGAAGCCGTCCTTCTCTGCCTGCTCGCTCAGAGAGGCATCGATAAATGCAATATCGATGCTGTTTTTATTAAGCTTTTCAAGTGCGGTTTCCTCGTCGTCGCAGGTGAGAAAGGCAGCATAGTTTTTAGCGGACATACTGCCGCTATAATCATCGTTTTTGTAGAGCCGTATACCGAAGCTGTCCTCATTGCTTGTCCATTTTGTAAGCTGATAGCTGCCGTTTGAAATAGTATATTCACTTGTAAGGCCGTATTTACCGGCTGCTTCTGTAAAAAAACGCTGATTGCATGGCATAGCTACTGAAGAGGCAAGGGTATCTTGGAAGTGTTCATCGTTTTTTGAAAGCTTGATGACAAGGGTGCGCGCGTCGGGTGCGGAAACTCCGAGTGTATCGGCGCTTGCCTTGCCGTTATAGATGCTTTCGGCGTTCTGTATACAGAAAAGCCTTGAGGCAAACGGAGCCTCGGTCTCGGGAGAAACAGCTCTTCTCAGTCCGAAAACAAAATCTTCTGCCGTGACAGGGTAACCGTTGCTCCATACTGCGTCTTCGCGCAGAGTGAAGGTGTATGTCAGATTTTCAAATGTAAAGCTTTCCGCGGCTCCGCATACGATGGCGCCCGAGGCGTTTTTTCTGAAAAGTCCTTCATAAATATTTTTTACGATTAGCAGTTCGGAATCCGAAGAAGCAGTTTGAGGGTCGAGTGTTTGGGGACGTGCGGGAAGCTCGAAATATATGATGGCTTCCTGATAGCTTTCCTTGCAGCCGGCACATGTTATAATCAGCACTGCCGCCGCAACAGCGGCAATAAGCTTATTAACAGATATCATTTATTCTACCTCTGAAATACATAATTATATATATTATAATACAAATCGTGTGATTTTGCAATCTCTATTAAATAATATAACCAGTACAAAAAATAACATTAAATTTCGTTAAAAAAATGTCGAAAACCCCTTTTCAAAATTTCGATTATATGATATACTACATAGGTATATGTAGATTTGCGCATATTGTCGTTTTCGGTTGTACAAGCACAGGTCCTTATACAATTATTCTTAGGAGGATTCGGTTTATGCAAAAGAAAATCAGTAAGCTCCCTTTTAAGGGAACGGCTGAACAGGAGCAGAAGCTGAAAAGCATTATTGAAGTAAGCAGGCATGACAAAAGTCTTTTGATGTCCGTTATGCAGGAGGCACAGGAAATTTACGGCTACCTCCCGATGGAGGTACAGGCTATGATAGCCGAGGGAATGGACGTGCCTCTTGAAAAGGTTTACGGTGTTGCTACATTTTATGCGCAGTTTTCGCTCTCTCCGAAAGGGGAATACAATATTTCGGTCTGTCTCGGTACAGCCTGTTACGTAAAGGGCTCGGGCGATATTTTCAACAGGCTCAGCGAACGTCTCGGAATCGGTGCGGACGAATGTACGGAGGACGGAAGATTTTCGCTTACCGCCTGCCGCTGCATAGGCGCCTGCGGTCTCGCACCGGTGCTTACAGTTAACGAAGAGGTATACGGTCGTCTTACGGTTGACGATGTCGACGGAATACTTGCAAAATACGGCAAATAGTTTAAAATCTGTCCGAAAGGATAAATATCTGTATGAAAATCAGTGCTATTAAAGATTTGCTTGGCGCCCGTGTTCTCTGCTGTGAGGAAGCGTTGGACAAACACGTCTATTCCGCCTGCGGCAGCGATATGATGAGCGATGTGCTTGCCTATGTAAAGGATCAGGCGGTACTGCTCACCGGGCTTGTAAATTCGCAGGTTATCAGAACTGCAGAAATGATGGATATGAACTGTATTGTTTTTGTGCGCTCAAAAATGCCTACTGCCGAAATGATAGAGCTTGCAAAGGAAAGCGGTATAGTTCTGCTTGCGACCGATAAAAGAATGTACGAGGCCTGCGGTCTTTTATACAGCAACGGCCTTGTAGGCAACAGGGTTAAGGATGTCTGAGGCTTTAAGCTTTCATTTTGACGTTGACGGGTCGGATTTCACTTCGGCAGGTCAGGCATCGGTCAGCGTCAAAAAGAATCTGCGCCAGTTAGGGCTGTCGCCGGAAACCATACGGCGGGTATCCATCGCTATGTATGAGGGCGAGATTAATATGGTCATTCACGCGGGCGGCGGCACTGCCGACGTTACCGTTACGGAAGATTATATAGAAATCATACTCAGCGATCACGGCCCCGGCATCAAGGATATAGACAAGGCGATGGAGGAAGGCTATTCCACCGCTACGGATAATATCCGCTCGCTTGGTTTCGGAGCGGGTATGGGACTTCCGAATATGAAACGCTATACCGACTATATGGATATAAAATCCGTGGTCGGAAAGGGTACGGATATTACTATGAGAGTTAATATCAATAATTGATTTTCGGCAGGTTTTGTTATGAATACATACGAACATTCGGTTTATCTTGACGCCGACAAATGCAACGGCTGCACGACCTGTCTCAAGCACTGTCCCACAGAAGCTATAAGAATACGTGACCACCGCGCTGTGATAAATCAGGAACGTTGCATTGACTGCGGTGAGTGTATCAGGGTATGCCCGAATAACGCAAAAAAAGCACTTTGCGGCAAGCTTTCCCAGATGGATTCTTTCAAATGGAAAATTGCATTGCCTGCACCGACGCTTTACGGTCAGTTCGATAATCTTGACGATGTGGATTATGTGTTGGACGGTCTTATAAAAATCGGTTTTGACGATGTTTTTGAGGTTTCTGCGGCTGCCGAGCTGGTGAGTGCTTATACCAGAATTTATTTAAAGACCGAGGGAGTCAAAAAGCCGGCCATCAGTTCGGCCTGCCCGGTGGTGTTAAGGCTTATCGGTCTGCGTTTCCCGTCGCTTACCGATAACATAATACATATGCTGCCGCCTATGGAGGTAGCAGCGTCGCTTGCAAGGGAAAAAGCCAAAAGAGAGCATCCCGAGTTTTCAGACAGCGATATAGGCGTCTGCTTTATCTCGCCCTGCCCCGCAAAGGCAAGCTATGTAAAGAACGGCTTTGCCGATTATAAGAGCAAAGTAGATGTTGTGGTGCCGATAAGCGATATTTATTTTCAGCTTATCAGCAAAATGAAGCCCGAAAATGAAGTTGAATCCCTTTCAAATTCCGGGGTTATCGGCATCGGCTGGGCTACCTCAGGCGGAGAAGCCGCCGCAATTTTTAATGACAGATATCTCGCAGCTGACGGCATTGAAAATGTGATACGCGTGCTAGACCAGGTCGAGAACGGCAATATCCCGCCGCTTGAGTTTATAGAGCTCAACGCCTGTACCGGCGGCTGTGTAGGCGGTGTTATGGCTATGCAGAATCCGTTTATTGCAAAAGCCCGTTTGCAGGGACTTAGGCATTATCTGCCGGTATCACAGAATTTTCTTTCTAAAGAGGTTGGGAAAAACCACCATTAGAGCGAGGAGATATTATTGACAAAGCTATGGGAAAT
>USHL01000112.1 GCA_900554525.1 uncultured Oscillospiraceae bacterium
GCCAAGCCGCATAAAATTAATATCAATCTCGTTGACGCTCAGCAGGCACGCAGAGTTCTTGACCGTATAGTCGGCTATAAGCTCAGCCCGTTTTTGTGGAAAAAGGTTAAAAGCGGACTGTCGGCCGGCCGCGTACAGACAGTGGCATTACGGCTCATAGTTGAGCGCGAGCGCGAAATAGAAAAGTTCAACAGTGAAGAATACTGGTCTATCGATGCAAAGCTGCTTTCAGGGAGAAAAAGCTTTATGGCAAAACTATATGGCTTTGCCGACGGACGGAAAATAGATCTTATCGCTTCTGAAAGCGAGGCTGCCGGAATAGTTGAAAGGCTTAATAATGCCGAATATACTGTTTCGGGCATTAAAAAGGGTACACGCAGAAAACAGCCGGCCCCGCCGTTTATTACTTCCACATTACAGCAGGAAGCGTCGCGAAAGCTCGGCTTTACGGGTCAGCGCACAATGCGTATTGCGCAGCAGCTTTACGAGGGTGTGGAACTGCCCAATATCGGTGCTACCGGTCTTATAACATATATGCGTACAGATTCGCTTCGTATTTCAGAGGAGGCTCGGGCGGCGGCCAATGAATATATCATCGGCAGATACGGAAGCAATTATCTTCCGTCTTCTCCGCGGTATTTTAAAAGCAAGAGCAGCGCACAGGATGCCCATGAGGCTATACGTCCCACGTCAGTCGCCTTGACTCCGGAAAATGTTAAGGAGTCTCTTACCGCTGAGCAGTACAAGCTTTACAAGCTTATATGGGAACGTTTTATAGCGTCGCTTATGGCAGTGTGCGTTCAGGATACCGTTACGGCCGACATAACCGCCGGAGACTATCTTTTTAAAGCAAGCGGATATTCTGTCAGATTCGACGGCTTTACCGTGCTTTACGAGGAAGGGCGCGATGAAGATACGGAGGATGGCGCGAGCCTGCCTGAAATGTCTGAGGGAGACAAGTTAAAGCTTAAGGAGCTTACTCCCAATCAGCACTTTACTCAGCCTCCGGCACGCTATACCGAGCCGACGCTCATTAAAGCGCTCGACGAATACGGTATCGGCCGCCCCTCTACCTATGCTCCGATACTTTCGAATATTATGAATAGGGATTATATAGAACGCGAAAAGAAATCCCTGAAGCCGACTCAGCTCGGTACGGTGGTTTCAGATCTTATAGTTGAGTATTTCGAGAAAATAGTCAACGTTAAATTTACTGCCGGGCTTGAGGAAAAGCTCGATGAAATCGGTGCCGGTAAGCTTTCCTGGGTAAAAACCATAGAGGATTTTTATAAGGATTTTGAAAGTCTTTACACTAAGGCAGAGTCTTCGCTCGAGGGTAAGAAGGTCAAGGTTCCCGTTGTGGAGACTGATGTTATATGCGATAAATGCGGGCGCAAAATGGTTATAAAATCCGGAAGATTCGGTAAATTTTTAGCTTGCCCGGGTTATCCGGACTGCAAAAATACCAAGCCGCTGCCTGAGGACGAAATAACACAGCCCTGTCCGAAATGCGGCGGAAAGCTTCTAAAAAAGATGTCTAAAAAGGGCAAAAAGTTTTACGGATGCTCAAATTATCCGCAGTGCGATTTCGCGGCTCCCGGAATACCTACGGGGGAGATCTGCCCTGAATGCGGAGGATATATCATAAACGGTATACGCGGACGAAAATACTGTATGAATTCCGAATGCCCTACAAGGGCCAAAAAAAACATCAGCAGGGAAAAAAGATGAATAAAATAACCGTTATAGGAGCGGGCCTTGCGGGCTGCGAGGCGGCTTGGGCCGCTGCCGAACGCGGGGTCAAGGTCGAACTTATCGATATGAAGCCGGGCAAGATGTCTCCGGCTCATCACAGCGGAAAATTTGCAGAGCTTGTGTGCTCAAACTCACTCAAAGCCTCAAGGACAGATTCCGCCGCCGGACTTTTGAAAGAAGAAATGCGGCGGCTCGGCTCGCTTTGCCTTGAGGCAGCTGACATATCCGCGGTGGCGGCTGGAGGAGCGCTTGCGGTAGACCGTAATATTTTTTCGGATTACATAACCGAAAGAATTAAAAAACATCCTAATATTTCGGTCGCCGAACAAACGGTTAAAAAGCTGCCGCGTAAGGGAATAGCCGTAACCGCAACCGGTCCGTTAACTGACAGTGCACTTGCTGATGACATATCCGAGCTTTGCGAAACCGGAAACCTCAGCTTTTACGATGCTGCGGCTCCCATAGTGACAGCAGAAAGCATTGATTTTTCAAAAGCCTTTTACGCTTCACGCTATGGCAGGGGAACCGATGATTATATAAACTGTCCGATGAATAAAGAGGAGTACGAAAGGTTTTATAATGCGCTTATCGGCGCTGAAACGGCTCCGTTGAAAAGCTTTGAGGATAAGCTTACGGTTTATGAGGGCTGTATGCCGATAGAGGTTTTGGCAAAGCGCGGCGAGGATTCTATCAGATTCGGTCCCCTGAAACCTGTGGGGCTGCGCGACCCGCGTACCGGTCACAGGCCATGGGCGGCGGTACAGCTCAGAAGAGAAAACGCGGCGGCTACGCTTTTCAATATAGTAGGCTTTCAGACAAATCTTAAATTTCCCGAGCAAAAAAGAGTATTTTCTATGATACCCGGGCTTGAAAAGGCTGAATTTATGCGTTACGGCGTGATGCACAGGAATACTTTTATAAATTCGCCGAAGCTTTTGGAACGTGATCTTTCCCTCAAAAAACTTGATAATATCTTTTTTTCAGGTCAGCTTTCGGGTGTGGAGGGATATATGGAATCCGCGGCAAGCG
This sequence comes from uncultured Oscillospiraceae bacterium, assembly GCA_900554525.1. GTDB lineage: Bacteria > Bacillota > Clostridia > Oscillospirales > Acutalibacteraceae > UBA737. The sequence continues at coordinate 2,785 of USHL01000112.1, forward strand.
GAATTGTGGCGGGTATCAACGCCGCGGCACGTCTCAAGGGCGAAAAGCCTCTCATACTGCCGGAATTTTCAATGATCGGCGCACTTCTCGGATATATATGCGACGAATCAGTGCGCAGCTTTCAGCCTATGGGTGCAAATTTCGGAATAATGCCGCCGCTGGCTGAACATATACGCGATAAGCATGAGCGATATGCGGCACTGGCGGAAAGATCGCTTGAATGGTTTAGGGTGAATGTAAAATAAAGGAGAATAAAAATGCGTATTGTGGTAGATGCTTTCGGCGGTGACAACGCACCTCTCGAAATTATACGGGGCGCCGCTCTTGCTTCTGAAGAGTATAGGGTCGAGATAACTCTTACGGGCAATGAAAAAATAATACGTGATGTTATAAGCAACAATGGACTTCAGTTTTTCGGAGAGCTTAGAATCATTAACACAGACGATGTTATTTCTATGCACGATGAGCCCACTTCGCTTATGAAAACACATTCGCAAAGCTCAATGGCTTTGGCTTTCAGGGAGCTTGCAGACGGCAGGGCTGACGCTTTTGTTTCGGCCGGCTCCACCGGTGCTGTGGTGGTAGGCGGCACGCTTATAGTAAAGCGCATAAAGGGTGTCAAACGGCCTGCGCTTGCGGGTATGATTCCGTCCCCTGACGGCGGACATTATATGCTGATGGATATGGGAGCTAATTCTGAGTGCCGCCCCGAAATGCTGTGCCAGTTTGGAATTATGGCGAGCGTTTATCTTGAAAATGTCGAAAAACGCCGGGAACCGAAAATCGGTCTTTTGAATATAGGAGCCGAGGATACAAAGGGCGGGGAGCTGCAAAAGCAGGCTTATGCGCTTCTTGAGAAAGCTCCGATTAATTTTGTCGGGAATATTGAATCTCGTGAAATGCCTAAGGGTATCTGCGACGCGGTTATTACCGACGGTTTTACCGGCAACATAGCTCTGAAGCTTTTAGAGGGTACTGTATCGGTGCTCTTTAAAATGATTAAGCAGGTATTTTATAAAAATTTAAAGAACAAACTTGCGGCTCTTACGCTGAAAAAAGATCTTCAGTCAGTCAAAAGCACAATGGATAGCTCTGAAATCGGTGGCGCGCCGCTTTTAGGAGTGCAGAAAACCGTTATAAAAGCACACGGCAGTTCTGATGCCAAAGCTGTTAAAAATGCGGTAAGACAGGCTGTGATTTTTACCGAAACCGGCGTTATATCTAAAATATCGGAAAGTCTTGCAGTAAAAACGGAGGCAGAGGAAAAATAAAATGGAAGATTTAGAGGAAAAACTCGGCTATAAGTTCAAAAATATTAATTTACTTAAGAATGCTCTGACTCATTCGTCATATGCCAATGAGGTGCGAGGGGGATACAGTTCAAATGAAAGATTGGAGTTTTTAGGCGATTCTGTTCTTTCACTTGTCGTTTCCGATTATTTGTACAAGCAGTTCAAAAATCTTCCGGAAGGAGAGCTTACAAAGCTCAGGGCGTCACTTGTTTGCGAAAAATCTCTTTGCTCATTTTCGCGTGAGCTGGAGCTTGGAAAGTTTTTGAATCTCGGTAAAGGCGAGGATCATAACGGCGGGCGTGAGCGTGACTCTATTTTAGCCGACGCCTTTGAGGCGGTGCTTGCCGCTATATATCTTGACGGCGGTATGGAGTCCGCACGACGGTATGTGATGAATTTTGTTCTAAGAGAGCTGAAACACACTGACGATGAGGTGTTTAAGGATTATAAAACCGCTTTGCAGGAAATAATACAGCGTAATCCGGAGGAATCGGTAAGCTATGTTTTGACGTCGGAAAGCGGTCCGGATCACGATAAAAGCTTTACCGTAGAGGTGAGGCTTAATTCCAATATTATAGGCTGCGGAACGGGAAAAAGCAAAAAACAGGCAGAACAGCGTGCCGCCAAGCAGGCTCTTCAGCTTATGGGTGAGGAATTATGAGCCTCGCACATTCAAATATTTCTATTTTTGTTCCGCATATAGGGTGTCCGAACAAGTGCAGCTTCTGCGATCAGCGTTATATTACCGGCGTATGTAAGGCGCCGAGCACTGATGATGTGGCCGCAGCGGTGCAAACGGCGCTTAAGAGCCGCAATTACATGCCTGATACAACCGAAATAGCGTTTTTCGGCGGAAGCTTTACGGCTATAAACAGAAATTATATGCTGGACCTTCTTAAAGCGGCTTCATTTTATGTCGAAAACGGCGCAGTCAGAGGGATAAGAATCTCTACTCGTCCCGATGCCATAGATAAAGAAATCCTTGAGCTTTTAAAAGCTCATTATGTTACCTCGATTGAGCTCGGCGCACAGAGCATGAACGACCGTGTACTGCGCATGAACAACAGAGGTCACACATCGAAGGATGTGGAAAATGCCGCAAAGCTTGTTAAGGAATACGGCTTTGAGTGCGGTCTGCAGATGATGACAGGGCTTTACGGAGACAGTGATGCTTCTGCGGAAAAAACCGCCGATCGGATTATTGCTTTAGCTCCGGATA
>USHL01000113.1 GCA_900554525.1 uncultured Oscillospiraceae bacterium
GGGACACGCAGCTTTTCCATTCAGTATAATGCTTCAAGACCAGATAACTGGGAAGAATTAAATCCTGACAGCTTTTATACTTATTATTCCACCCCGGCGTTTGAGATGTTTGATACGGGCGAGCTTATTACTATTGAGATCCCGATAGAAAATGCAGCTTTCGAAGGCAAACAGAACGGCGGAGCGGATTTCAGAATACGTGCAAATTATATATCTGATTTTTATGTTGAATCGATTTCGGTCAGAATAGGTGTTGAAGATGTTACCTTGCGCGAGCCGGTGGAATTTCCGGAAATGACCGATATCAATAACTTTGAGGATAAAACAGTTGTAGGTTATCAGGCATGGTTCGAGGCTTCGGATGATCTTACAAGCGGATGGAATCACTGGAATTCGGGAGCCGCTCCGGCAGGAGGGCAGCAGACATTTGATATTTATCCGGATGTAAACGGTTATCCTGAGGAAGTGCTGTATCAGACGGGATATGCGGATCTTCTCAACGGTCAGCCGGCGGTACTGTATGACGGTACGACAAGGGAAGCCATAGATACACAGGTTAAGTGGATGCAGGAATATGGTATAGACGGATTCGCGGTATCACGCTTCTATTCCGGCACCAGTCAGGTGCAGATACCCGGAGAAACAAAGCTCGACTATATGGTTGAAGCGGCAGAGAAATATGATCGTCTCTTCTATATGGGCTACGATATTTCCGGTATAGGAGGAAACGGTCTTGCGGGTATCCGCCGCTTACAGTTTGACTTTGTGCTTAACGTTGAAGAAAAATTTGTTCCTTCGCCTAACTATGCACAGATTGACGGTAAACCGGTTGTAAGTCTATGGGGCTTTCAGGGTTCTGACTTTAACCGTTACCCGAATGCGGAAAATGCACTTATACTTATAAACTGGTTTAAGGACAGGGGTTATTATGTAATCGGCGGCGTTCCAGATAATAACTGGGCAAATGACACATCTGAATATAAGGCGGTATATGAAGCGCTTGATATGATTACCCCATGGACGGTCGGCCGCTTTAATCATACCAACGCGCAATCTTATCTTGAAGGCAAATACGAACAGGACAGAGCCTGGCTTGATGATTTTAATGCAAAGAATCCGGATAATGAAAAAGAGTATATGCCTACTATTTTCCCGGGATTTTCATGGGCAAACTGGGCTTCGGGCGCTCCGAACGCCACTGCGCGTCTTGCCGGAGAATTTATGTGGGATCAGGCTACCCTTGCCAAGAAGTACGGATTTACTTCATCGTTCATAGCCATGTTTGACGAATATGATGAAGGCACGGCTATTCTGAAAATGGCGGAGGATTCTATGTCGATACCGTCAGATCAGTATTTTGTGACTGCTGCGGCAGACGGAAAATGGCTTTCCTCTGATTTTTATATGAGACTTACGGGAGCTATCAGCGATATGCTGCGCGGAGAACTTCCGGTAACAGACGATGTTCCTATTGCGCATGCTACCGGTCCGGTATTTTGGCGCAACGGCTTTGAAAGACGTTACATTAACTATAAGGCCAGCAATAACCAGATGACTACTGCGCTTGCCAATATAGATGTATGCGTACCGGACGGTGAAGTACTGATAAATAACGGTATAGAAGATCTTTATATGCTTGATATGTATGAAGATCCTTATAAAGAAGGCTACACTACTACCGGCGACTTTTCGTTCAGACTGAACGGTCTGGCGGCTCCGGACGGCGGAGAAGGTCAGTTCTATTTCAGGATTGCCGAAACCGATATAGAAGTCCGCGACAATATGGTGCTTTCCTACAATTTGCGTGCCGATAATGATCTCGGCGGATTTGTCTTTGTGGATTTAATGCTCGACAACGGACAGAAACTCAGCGAAATAAGCGGCAGCAAGGTAAAGACCAAGCGCGGAACAGACGGCGAATGGACTCCGGTAACCTTGACGCTTGATTCCTCTCTTAATGGCAGAACTATTGAAAGTGTTATTATCGGTTATGAGTCGGAATATGACGGTGAATTTGACGCTTACATAGACGATATAGTTATTGAATATGCCGATACTACAGCAGATGGATTGCAGGAGCTGATTGCACGTGCCGAATCGATTATATCCGGCGGAAAAGCAGCAAGCTATACCAAAGAAACCGTTAATAATCTGCAGGCTGCTATTGCAAAGGCAAACAGCCTTATTGACAGCGGCAGTGCAAGCGATTCAGCTCTTAAGTCAGCTTACTATGAGCTGGCAGATGCAATGAACGCGCTTGTCGGTATAGTGAAGACTAAGCCGACTGTTAATGAACCGGAGGAGCCCGAACAGCCGACTGATACGGATAATAATCAGAATAGCAGTCAAAACAGCGGTTCAGACAATAACAGTCAGTCTGAAGAACCGGCAGAGACGCCGGAAGAGCCTACAGAAACTCCGGAAACTCCAATAGAGCAATCGCCCGAAGAGATACCTGCGGATACCACGAAAGACGACACTGAAAAGGAATCTTCAATACCTTGGTTACTAATAGGTATTATCGGCGGAGTAACGTTGCTTTTGCTCATAGCTATGGTTGTATATTCCCTGAAAAAAGGCAAAAAAGCTTAAAACTAAAAGAGAAATAATTATATCTTACGGCAAAAATTCCCGTTTCCGTTAAAAGCGGACGGGAATTTGCCGCTTTTAAATGCATTGAGGTTAAATTATGTATAATTCGATTAAAGCTATAAAAAAAGTTAAAAAGCCCATTCTGACTTACAAAGATATACCATATAAGGCGGCTCTTATATTCAATGCGGGCGTCGCTAAGATAGACGGCAAATATGTAATGCTTTTCCGCAATGATTACGGGGACTACGAAAATCATAAGTTGGAAGGAACAAATTTAGGTCTTGCATACAGCGACGACGGCATAAACTGGAAAGCAGAGTCTCAGCCTTGTTTTTCGATTTCAAGTGATGAAATTCACCGTATATATGATCCGCGTCTTACGGTTATAGACGGTAAATGCTATATCTGCTTTGCGATGGATACCAATCATGGAATCCGCGGCGGCATAGGCTGTACCGAGGATTTTAAAGAGCTTAAAATTCTGTCTCTGAGCGCTCCGGACAACCGCAATATGGTGCTTTTTCCGGAAAAAATAAACGGCAGATATGTCCGCCTTGAAAGACCGATGCCGGTATATTCACGCGGAAAAGACCGTTTTGATATCTGGATGTCAAAATCTCCTGATTTAAAATACTGGGGAGAATCCGAGCTTGTTTTGGGCGTTGAACAGGTGCCGTTTGCAAATGATAAAATTGGTCCTGCCGCTCCGCCGGTTAAAACAAAGTACGGCTGGCTTACAACCTTTCATGCGGTAGAGCGTGATGAAACTCGCGGTAAAAACGGATGGGAGCCACGCTGGACTAAGATCTATTACGGCGGTATAATGCTTTTGGATCTAGAAAATCCTGCGAAGGTTTTGGGAGTATGTAAGACTCCGCTTATAGCGCCGGAACTTCCGCATGAGACTGATGACGGTTTCCGTACCGATGTTATTTTTCCTGGCGGAATGATACTTGAAGATAACGGAGAAGTCAAGATTTATTACGGTGCATCGGATACGGTCGAGTGTCTTGCTACCGCTGATGCGGAAGAGCTGGCTCAGATTTGCTTGAACTCTGGTGTTTGAGCAAAAAATATTAAACTATTATTATATGTCTTGCAGTTAGCAGGCGTGGCGGTAGATAATGCAGTTTCAACAGTCGGTGTAAGTGTGATAAAATAATTTACTGCTATAGGTGCAGGCGCTGCTGTATTTGAATATATTGATAATCGTGACATAAAGGCGATGCACGCGGAGCTTTTATCGGGCACAAAAAAGTAATTTAATGAAGGCAGTGGCGGATGACATTACCTATTATCTTAACGATTGTATTGAAGTATTGCGTGATAGGCGGTTTGTAACCAATGATATGGTTATTTACGGAAGAGGCAACAGTATTATCTACAACAGTTTTGTTTGCAAGACTTTAGGCTGTGTGTTTTATTAAAAACTGCGCCGCTGTAATCAAAGAAAAGCGAGGATGCTGAAAACATTCTCGCTTCTTTATTTACGTGTATTAGCATAATATTGTTAAAATGGTATTTCTTCCGAGATAGCCTTCTCCCGGAGAGCAGACGCAAAGCATGACCATCCTCAAATTTGAACCAGTCCAGTAAAAACGGACAATAGAAAAAGCCACCCCTTATGGTAGAATAAAAGCAGCTGCCATAAGGGGAAAATTTCATGTCAAAAGAATATGGACATAACAAACAATACGAAAAAGAAATATTGGAAAAGAAGAGCAAAGGATTGACGCAAAGAGAAATTGCGGACAAATTAGGTTTTAGCAAGTATCAAATAAAAGAGTTTTTTCACAGATACAATAAAAATCAAAGAAAACTATTGGCAGGAATTAATGTAAAGCCCAAAGGCAGACCGAGAATAGATGGAACAAGATTGCCGCCATCGGTACAGCAATTAAGTAAACTCACACAGCTACAGTATGAGTTGGCAATGAAGGAACGCCATATAAAAAGATTGGAAATGGAAAATGAACTGATGCGGGATTTTCTCTTGCTCACAGAAAGGAAGTGAGAACAAGTGTAAAATATAAGCTGATCTACTGTCCCAAGGATAAGTATCCAATTAGTGAAATGTGCAGATTCTTCAAAGTGTCCCGAAGCGGATATTATGGTTATACAGCACGAATGACTATGCCTGCATGGGATTTGCCGTTAGCGGAGAAAATCCGGAAATGTCAAAATGAATGCGGTAAGACAGACCGAGCGCTGGGCAGGAAAGGTATAAGAAAAACGACTAAAACCCGCAGGTTTAAGCCGTTTTCCCATGGCAGAGGCAGAAGGGATCGAACCCTCGGCACTCGGTTTTGGAGTGGCTGTGGAGAAGGCGTTGACGGAACATACAGTAGGAAAATATCCGACGTATTGTGCGCCCTTCTGAAATCCAGATGATAAGTTTCAATGCCTTCTGATGTTTTTTTGATGATATGGGAATATGAGGGACTGAATGATTAAATTTTGCATCGTAGTAAATAAAAGAAAGATAGTATCAAATAAAAGAGAAGTGAACTTGACATAAAAGTATCAAAGTTAGATAATAGCAAAAAACAGAATATAAAGACCTGCAAATGAAACCAGTAAAGAGAGAAAAGCAAAAAATAAAAGAATATGAGATGAAAAAATGACTTAGCAAACAGATCGGCCAAAGCTGATCAAATCAAAATATGAAATGCTT